>NZ_JALBGZ010000010.1:0-37253 GCF_023006515.1 Bradyrhizobium sp. PRIMUS42 | reverse complement strand
ACGAACTCGACGCCGCCCCCGTCCTTCAGCGAGCACAGCTCGGCGCCGTGCGCCTTGACGGTTGCGGTGAGCCCGCCGCTGCGGAGGGAGTGGCTGTCATCGCTCATGCGCGACATCTACACCGCGGCCTCACATGCAGCAAGGCGGCGCCAGCCATGCAGCGGGCGCCTCAGCGCCCTGCAGAGCTGCGTCATATTTCTGTACCTAACGGTTGCTCCTTTGCAGTTCGTCCGCCGCCAGCTTTTTCGGAAACGCGGCCCGGATCCCCGAGAACAATTCTGGTAGCCAATTGAAATTCTTCATCAACGGCCGCTTTCTGTCGCAAAAACTCACCGGCGTTCAGCGTTATGCCGCCGAAATCGTCAAGTCGATCGACGCGCAGCTGGCGTCGGAGCAAACGCCCACCTCGCTGCGGAACGCAGACTGGCAGTTGCTGACGCCCGTGGATGCAAGCGAAGACCTTCACCTCGAGCGAATCAAGATTCGCACCGTCGGCCGCTTGCGCGGGCACGCCTGGGATCAAATCGATCTGGCCCGCGCCGCTGCGGGCGGCCGCTTGATCAGTCTGGCCAATTCCGGCCCAGTGTTCCATCGCGACCACATTGTCGTGATCCACGACGCACAGGTCTTTCGCAGGCCCGACTTCTTCAACTGGCGCTATCTGGCGGTTCACCGCACGATGGGCCGGCTGCTCGCCCGACATGCAAGCATCGCAACCGTGTCGGCTTTTTCGCGCAAAGAGCTTGCCGAGGTGCTGAAACTGTCGGCAACGGGGATCCCGGTCTTCCCCAACAGCGCAGAACATTTCGCCAAGACGAAGCCTGATCCCGGCATCATCGCCAGACTTGGGATTCAGCCACAGAAATTCTTCCTCTATGTGGGCTCGAGGACCAAGAACAAGAATCTTTCCGTCGCGATCCGCGCCGTCCAATTGCTTGATCGGGCCGACGTTCCGCTGGTCATTGTCGGCGGCGACAACAGCAAGGTCTTTCAGGACAATTCTGGCGACGGGGCTTCCGGCCTGCTGCTGGCCGGACGTCTGACGGACGGCGAGATCGCGGCGCTCTATGCGCATGCATCGGCATTCGTGTTCCCCTCGCTCTACGAGGGGTTTGGCGTGCCGCCGCTCGAAGCCATGATCTTCGGCTGTCCGGTCATCGCCTCGACCGCCGATGCGGTCGTTGAGACCTGTGGGGATGCAGCTGCGTATTTTCGCGCCAGCGATGCCGAAGCGCTGAAGCAGCTCATGCTCGAAAGATTGGCAACCGGCGCCATCTCTGATCAGGAACGCATGAGGCAGCAGGATCGCGTTGCATTCTATTCGTGGAAGAAATCGGCAAAGGCTCTGCTCGATCATCTCGCAGGTCCGGCGAATGTCGCCAGCGCGGCATGAAATTTGGACGCAACTCGCCTATCGCGTGCAAAAGCTCCCGCACAAACGTCTCGCAACTCGCGGGCCGTTGTATAGTTCCATGAAACTTTTTTGTTTTTGTAACGACTTCAAGCATGCGTAGGGCGTGGCGCAACATCACCACATCGCTGCCCCATTATCGCTACGTATTCGAGGAACTGTATCTCGCACTAGCGAACACAGAACAGGGATACAGGATGTCCGGCTCTCCGACGCAGCCTTATGCAAGGCAAACGATGAAAGTGCTGCACATCGCCGAGACGATTCGGGGCGGGATTGCGAGCTACCTGAACGAGTTGCATCCGCAGCAACAGGCCAGTTTCGGCGCCGAGAACGTGCACTATGTCGTGCCCTCGGATCATCGCCGCGATCTGCCCGCGGTCGATGACAACCAGATTACGACGTTCGAACGATCCGGCCGCAGCGTCGCCGGACTATTCCAGATGTTTCGCGCGAGCATGCAGGCACTCGATGCCTTCAAGCCGGACGTGGTGCATCTGCATTCTTCGTTTGCAGGCCTCGTGCTCCGCCCCGCGCTTGCGGCCCGCTCGGACGGTCCGCGCGTGGTTTATTGCCCGCACGGCTGGGCATTTACGCGCGAGACCGGCCGCCTCAGTCATGTGGTGACAAAGGCGGCGGAGAACCTTCTCGCTCGAACGTCGGACCGAATCATCTGCATCTCCGGCGACGAGTTCAACGAAGCGATCCGCGCGGGAATTCCGGCTGACCGTCTTACCCTCGTTCATAACGGCATCTCGAAGAGCCGCACGCCGCAGCCCGTCGCGGCGGACTGGACTTCCAAGAAGGTCAAGGTCCTCTTCATCGGACGCCTGGACCGCCAGAAGGGATTCGATCTCCTGATCGAAGCGGCGCGCACGCTCGAAGATGTGCTTGATATCCGCATGATCGGCGCCTCCGTCGTCAACAAGTACGAAGGCCCGAGCGTCCCGTCCAACGTGTCGCTACTGGGCTGGCTCGACCGCCCGACCATCGAGACCCAGCTCGAGGCCGCCGATCTCGTCGTGATCCCGTCACGATGGGAGGCCTTTGGCCTCGTTGCCCTGGAAGCGATGCGCGCCGCAAAACCCATCCTGGCATTCCGCAGCGGCGCGTTGCCCGAGATCGTCGTCGACGGCGTCACCGGCGTGCTTTGCGAGCCCGTCGCCGTTCAGCCGCTCGTTGATGGTTTCCGGCGAGCGCTCGATTTCGATCTCAAGGTACTGGGACAGCGCGGCTACGACCGGTTCAAGCAGCTTTATGACGTTCAGAAGACGCATGGACAGTTGCAGCAGGTCTATGCCGAGCTCCTGCATGACGACCGGACGCCGGTCGAGGCGAAGGCGGCACTGCAATCGGATCTCTCCAAGAATTTCTGATGGCTCTACCGCTCCCACGCACCTTGGTTCGCGGCAGCTTCCGCCTTGCGAGCCTCATCGCATCCATTTTCCTGCCGGTTTCCGTCTGCGCGCAGCAGGCTCAACCGCTCGATGCCCGATTCCTGCTGGGGGTCGGCACGCATCAGGGGCTGGGTGGTCCGGTGAGCGCGCGCGGATACGTGCCTTCGGAGAACGTCGCGCAGATCAAGCAACTCGGCCTCAACGCTTTCCGCGACGATTTTCCCTGGTCCGATTTCGAGGTGGGCGGACGCCGGATGGGATTTACGCCCAGGCTCGGCAGGCTCGAGACGCAAGTCAGATCCGGCGTCGCGCGTCCCCTTCTGATCCTCGCGTTCGGCCACCATCTGGTGCCGAATTCGTCGCCACCGACGACCGATGAAGCGCGACAGCGGTTTGCCGACTATGCTGCTGCGGCAGCGCAATCGGTCGTGGCGCAGCATCCACTTTTCGAGCTCTGGAACGAATGGAATCTGGCGGCGAAGAAGGATGCCGCATTCTCACCCGAAAACTATCTGGCGCTCGCACAAGTCGCGCGGCCAGCGGTCAAGCGGGTCGCGCCGAATGCGCCTTTCCTGGTCGGAGCTCTCGGTGACGATCCGGGCTGGACATGGACGGAGAAGATGCTGCGGACCGGCATCCTTCAGTACGCGGACGGCGCCTCGATCCACCTCTACAATTTCTGCATGGGCCCGAGCAAACGCACCTCGGCCGAGATCATCGACCGGGTCACGGCGTTTCACCGTCTCGTCGGCCAGGCGAGCGGAAACCCCGATTTTCCGATCTATGTCACCGAGACAGGCTGGACCACGGCGACCAACAAATGCGGCGTCAGCGAGCAGGCCCAGGCCGACAATACGGCGCAGCTCATCTTGTGGGCAGCGACCGCGACGCGCTGGCTCAAGGGCATGTGGCTCTACGAGCTCAAGGACAGTGGAAAGAATCCATCGGAACTGGAGGACAATTTCGGGCTCTATCGTTTCGATAATTCGCCGAAGCCGGTTGCCTGTGCCGCCCAGGGCGCCTGGGCCTTCGTTCGCTCCAGCCTGAGTGCCGAACGACGCGAGCTCGCCAGCGGGGTCGTGTCGATCAATGCATCAACGGCTTCCGGCGGCAGAGTTGCGGTCTGGTCCGAGGCTCCGGACCGACGCTACGAAATCCGGCTCAAGGGCGACCAACCAGGCGCGAGCTTTGCGATGCCGTGCGACCAGACGGCAAAGGCTGCGTCCGGGGTCTGGATCCCCGTCTCGAGCACACCGGTCCTGATTGCAGCCAATGACAGTGCCGTTCCCGCCCTGGAGATAAGGCCGGCGCGGTAGACGCGATTTTTTTTGCAGACATGAGGTTGACGCGATGAAAGTTCTTTTGACATCCACGCTTTATCCAACGCCTCAGGCCCCAAAGATCGTCGGCGGCGCAGAGATCTTCGCGCGGCGTTTCGCCGAAGGCCTGGTACAGCGCGGTGACGAAGTGGAAGTGATCCGGGCCGCATCCTCGCCCGAGCAGGCGCGCGAAAGCTGCAACGGCATCAACGTCTATTCCGCGCCGGTGCAGAACATCTACATGCCCTTCACGGAGCAGAAGAACGTCGCGCTGCGCAGCATCTGGCATGCCGTCGACGACTGGCAGATGCAGGCCCCCCTGATTGCGGAGCGCATCCGGGCTTTCAAGCCGGACGTGTTGCACTCCAACAATTTGTCGGGCCTCACCACCGCGATCTGGCGCGTTGCCGCCCAGCTCGGCGTTCCCGTGCTCCATACGCTTCACGACTATTATCTGACCTGCCCGCGCTGCTCGCGATTCGAGAAGGGACGGTCCTGCGAGCACACCTGCACGAGCTGCGGAATTCTGACCTTTCATCGCAGGCGTGCCACGCATTGGCTCAGTGCCGTGGTCGGCGTGAGCGAGCGCGTCCTGTCCATTCATACCGACATGGGCATGTTCTCGGAGACGCCGATCCGCACCGTGATCCGCAACGCCTCCACCGAGCCGCCGCGCGAGCCCTATCCTCGTCCGGTCTGCACCACGGAAGTGACGTTCGGGTTCATCGGCCGCCTCACGGAGGAAAAAGGCATCGACAATTTGATGCGGGCGCTGGCTCTGCTGCCCCCGGATCGCATCCGCATGTTGATCGCCGGCCGTGTCAGCGACGAGGAGCAACGACGCCTCAGGACGCTCGCGCCGGATGCGCGGATCGAGTTCATGGGCTTCGTGGTGCCCGACGATTTCTACAAGCAAGTGGACGTGGTGATCGCCCCGTCGATCTGGCACGACCCCGGCCCGCTCGTCGTCGCCGACGCCAAGGCGGCCGGCAGGCCGCTGCTCGGAACGCGCTTTGGCGGCATGCCCGAGGTCATCGAGCACGGCATCACGGGCTGGCTGACTGGAGCCGATCCGCAATCCCTGGCCAAGAGCATGCTCGCGGTCGCAGCCGATCCGCACAAGATCGACGAGATCAGCCGGCGCCTCATCGCCGATACCAACAAGTGGATATTTTCCGACGTGCTGTCTTCATACAAGAACCTGTATGAACAATTGCGCGAACAGCGGATGTCGCACCTGCGCGCGGCCACAACCGAAGCGCCGCAGGGAGCGGCGGTCGTCGGCAAGGAGCGCCTCATTCCGCGATGACACGCCTCCTCGCGATGGCGGGCTACGTCTATCAGAGCGCCGCGGCGATCATCCTGATCTTCGCGATCAGCCATCTATTGCCCGCTGCCGACTACACCAGCTTTTCGCTCGCGCTGGCCTCGAGCCAATTGCTCTGCGTGCTGATGTTCGAGTGGCTGCAACTCGCCGGACTGCGCTTTCTGGCCGCAGCCGGGGAGAACGAAGCGGCCCGGCTGAGGTGGTCGCTGTTTGCAGCAGGCCTGTCGAGCGCGGGCGCGCTCGTCGTGGTCGGGAGCTGCGCATCCGTGGCCAGCGCGCTCCCGACAGGGATTATCGCGCTAGGACTGGGCATATCCGTGCTTCAGGGCTTGACGGATCTCTACTTCCTGTCGGTCCGTCTGTCCGACCGGCTGGGGGTCGCGTCCTCTCTTCTTGCGCTGCGTGCCACCGCGCTTCTGGCCGGGGCCGCCGTGGGAGGAGCGATTTCGGGGACGGCTGAAGCTGCCCTGCTCGGGATTGCGTCGGGTCACATGCTGGGGCTCGTCGCCGGCCTCGTCTCGTATCGCACGCCGCTGGAGCGCGCCTCGTTGCAGGCGATGCTGACCGACTGGAAGACCTTCGCCCGCTACGGCATGCTCGCGGCGGGCGCCTCCGTCATCCATTTGTCGGTGCCGGTGCTGCTCCGTGTCATCATCATCGGCCGGCTGGGCGCAACGGGTGCCGGTGCCGGATTTTCGATCGCGCTCGACCTGCTGCAGCGTCCGTTCTGGGTCCTCAACGCCGCAATCCACACCGTGAGCTATCCCGAATTGGTCAAGGACTTCGAACACGGGACCGCCGTGAAGTCGGTTCAATCGGCGCGGCGGATGTTCGAATTCATGATCTGCACGACCCTCGTGCTGCTCGGCGGCCTGGTCGGCTTCATTCCGGATGCAGCCCGTATCCTGGTTCCGCGGGAGAGCCTTGACGGCTTCCTGGCGACGGCCCCCACGGTAGCCGCCTTCTATTTCCTGCACACACATCTCCAGGCCACCATCGCGGTGGTTCCACACCTGGAGAAGCTCGCAACCAGGCTGGTGCTCGTCGCGGCCGGCCAGCTCGCGATCGTCGCAGCCGTCGCGCTGGTCGCGGTATGGGCCGGCCTGTCGCCGCGACATGCAGTCGGCTGCGCTTCGCTGGCCACCCTCGCAACGATCCTGATCGCGCTCGGTCCGACCCTGCGGTTCGAGGCATTCCCGCGCTGGCCGTTGGTCATGCAGGCATTCTTGGCCGCAATCCTGATCGGATCGCTCGGCTCGATGCCGACGGAGCCCGCGACATGGCTCGCCGGCAAGATCGTGATCGCCGCGATTGCGACGGCAATCATCGGGTGGCGTGGAGATTTTCTGCTGCTGGCCCGCCGCGGCTAGTTCGTCGCGAGCCACGATGCCATCACACCGAGTGAACGGCTAAGCCATGGGACGAGGGGCTACAGTTCCTGCACGGAACCGTTACGTCTTCTGGCCCAACCGAATGAGTCATGCCCCGGGATTCTACGGACACAACCAAAGCGGTCAAATCTATTAAATTGCTCGCCGACAAAAACGGCATCTGCCGGCTTCCTGTGCAGTCCGGTAGTGAGGACGGAGACTCGGGTAGGCTTCACTGGCCGCAACTCCGAGCACCACGACGCGTGTGGCACGCTCAAGCCGAAGCGTTCTCGCAAGGGCACGCGCACATATATTCAGCAGCGCAATTGGTGAAAATCACGAAAGCGCCTTCCTCACGTCATCCTGCCCCGGCATCGCATTCGTATTCTGCTGCAAAGAGCGAATCTGTTCCTGCACAAGGAACCCCACTTCGCTCGCGATTTGTAGCTTCTATTTTTATCTGAAATTCACACTCGACACAGAAGCTTGACCGCAAATCCCTGCGAGCAATTTTGTTCGCGCTGAAAAACTCGAGTGTGCAATGTCAGACCAGACCATCCTGTCCGCCAGCGGCTTCATCAACTCCATCGGCGTCAACACGCACGCCGGCTTCGGGTGGACCGGCTACAACAATCTCGCGCTGATGGTCGATGACCTCGAGTATCTCGGTGTCACCCATCTCCGCGACGCGATGGGGACCAGCCCGGCCGCGCAGCCCGTCGTCGACGGTCTAGCCGCTGCCGGCTACAAATTCGACTTCCTGGTGTCGTCCGCCCTGCCCCAGACAGGCACGGTCGGGCTGCAGAACTACATCGCCTCGCTCCAGAAATTCGTGACCAACCATGCGGGCAGCATCAGCGCCATCGAGGGGCTCAACGAAGCCAATCACCAGCCCTTCAGCTACAATGGCAGCTCGAGCCTCACGGCCGCGGCTCAGTTCCAGAGCGCGCTCTATCAGGCCGTCAATGCCAACGCCGCGCTCGGCAGCATCCCCGTCTACAATCTGTCACTGGCCTACAACGATCCGCAAGGCTACAGCCAGCTCGGCAACATGTCGGGCTCTGTCGACTACGCCAACGCCCACGCCTATGTCAGCACCAGCCTCAATCCGAGCAGCTCCATTGCGGCAACGCTGAGCGCCGTCATGGCGGCGGCGCCCGGCAAGCCCGTCGTCATCACGGAAACCGGCTACACCACGCAAGCCAACACCCAGTATCTCGGCGTCAACGAGACGGTGCAGGCCAAATCGATCCTGAACACGCTGACTGATGCCTACAAGGCCGGCGTCAGCGCGACTTATCTCTACGAACTGTTCGACCGTGACTCGTCCGCCGGCAATACCAATCCCGAAGCCAATTTCGGACTGTTCAACTCCGACGGGACGCCGAAGCTCGCCGCGACGGCCATTCACAACCTGACGACCATTCTGGCCGACGACGGCAAGGGCGGCCTGCAGCCGACTGATCCGTTGAACTACACCCTGAGCAACATGCCGGCCTCGGGCAACAGCATGGTGCTCGGCAAGAGCAACGGCGCTTACGAGCTCGTCGTGTGGGCTGAGCCGAAGCTCTGGAAGGACGCCAACGACACCGAGATCTCCAATCCGACCGAGACCGTCACGGTGAACCTCGGTGGCGTGCATCATTCGGTGAAGGTGTATGACACGTTGACGGGAACCACGGCGATCGCCAGCTACACCGACGTCAGCACGATCACCATCCCGGTCAGCGATCACCCGCTGATCATCGAGATCGACGCGCCCCCGACCACTTCGACTCCGCCGGACACCCGGACCAGCATCACCGGCACGGCTGCCGAGATCGTACCGCAACTGTCCGACCTGAGCGAGTCGACCGCGCTGCAGACCATCACGCTGACCGACTCCCACGTGCTGCCGGTCGCCTCGAAGGCGACCATGGACTACATGATCGCCCACTACGGCAGCGCTCTCTCCAAGATCCAGGGCGGATACTCGTTCTCGGTGACGAATGCGGCCGCGACCTGGAGCAACACGAAGACCTATAGCGCCAGCGGAACGCTTCTGTCGAAGTCGGATACCGGCCTGAATTCGAGTGGACAGCCGACCTCGACCACCGTCGCCTACACCGACGGCTCCAAGGACCTGATCAGCTACACCAATGGCGTGCAGACGAAATTCGTTCATGTCGGCACCGACGCAACCAGGACCACCGACACCTACAACACCGCCGGAGTCCTCCTGAGCGAAGTCGTCCAGAAGTCCGACGGCTATTACTCCACCACGCTCTACACAAGCGGCGTGAAGACGGCCGGCTACGTCAAGAATGCCGACGGCTCGCAGGACAACTATACCTACGGCATCACCGGCAAGAGCTTCACCACCCAGGTTCAGCATCTCGATGCGTCCGGGAAGGTCACCTCGGTGACACGCAGCCATGCCGACGGCTCGCTGGATTCGACACAAGTCTACAACAGCGACGGCAGCAGCGTGATCACCACCTATAGCGCCACGGGCGTCAAGCTGGTCGAGACGGCCTATCATGCCGATCACAGCAAGGACGTCTGGACCTACAACATCACGGGACAGAGCTACGCGACCGAGCACGACGTCTACAATTCGACCGGCTTCCTCACCAGCCTGACGCGGCTGCACGGCGACGGCAGCCTCGCCTTCAAGCTGATCCAGACGCCTGACGGCACCAAGACGACCGATTGGTACAATGCCGCCGGCAGCCTCACCAGCGAAGTCGTGCAGAAGGCGGACGGCTATACCTCGACGACGGTCTACAGCAACGGCGTCAAGACCAACACCTATGTCAAGAATGCCGATGGCAGCCAGGACAATTACGCCTTTGGCATCACCGGCCAGAGCTACACCACGTTGATCCAGCACGTCGATCCGTCCGGCAAGGTCACCGCCGTGACCCGCAAGCATGCCGACGGCACGCTCGACTATACCCAGGTCATCAACAGCGACGGCAGCAGCGTCGTCACCAACTATGACGCTGCGGGAACGCGGACGAAGGAAACCGACTATCACGCCGATGGCAGCAAGGACGTTTTCCTCTTCAACATCACCGGCCAGACCTACACGACCGAGCACGACATCTACGATGCGACCGGCTTTCTCACCACACTGATCCGCAAGCACGCCGACGGCAGCATGGCGTTCAAGCTGGTGCAGAGCGCCGATGGGACCAAGACCACGGACTGGTACGACGCCAACGGCGTCCTCACCAGCGAGGTGCTCCAGAAGCCGAGCGGCTACAGCGCGACCACGGTCTACACCAATGGCGTGAAGACGGCGGCTTACATCACCAACGCCGACATGAGTCACGACAACTATAGCTACAACATCACCGGCCAGAGCTACACTACGCAGTACCAGCACCTCGATCCGACCGGCCAAACGACGGAGGTGACCCGCTGGCACGCCGACGGCTCGCTCGACTACACTCAGGTCGTCAACGACGACGGCAGCAGCGTGGTCACCAACTACGATACAGCCGGCGTCAAGAAGACGGAGACCGACTACCACGCCGATGGGTCGAAGGACGTCTTCCAGTTCAACATCGTCGGGCAGACCTATACGAACGAGCACGACAGCTACGATTCGACCGGCTTCCTCACCGATATCGTTCGCACCCACGCCGACAACAGCCTGGCCTTCACGCTGGTGCAGAGCGCCGACGGCACCAAAACCTCCGACTGGTACGACGCCAACGGCGTCATCACCAGCGAGGTGACGACCAAGAGCGATGGTTACAGCTCCACGACCGTCTACAACAGCGGCGTGAAGAGCGCTGCCTATATCAAGAATGCGGATGGCACGTCAGACAACTGGAATTACAACATAACCGGGCAGTCCTACACCACCCAGCATCAACACCTCGATGCCTCGGGCAAGATGGTCGAGCTCACCCGGACCCACGCCGACGGCACCCTGGACTATACCCAGGTCATCCACGACGACGGCAGCAAGCTGACCGACATCTACAACAGCGCCGGCAACAAGACCCAGGAGATCGCCAACAACGCCGACGGATCGAAGGACGTCTTCCTGTTCAACTTCAACGGACAGACCGGCACCACGCAGCACGAGAATTACAACTCCGCCAGCGCACTCCAATTCTTCGATCAGACCAAGACCGACGGCACCCACAACGTCACGGCCGTCGCCAGCGGCGTAACGATCCACGGCGGCGCCGGCAACGACGTATTCTCGGCGGCACCCAGCGCAACAACGGTGGCTTACGATCACGGCCAGGACCAGATCCTCAATTTCCAGGCCGGCGATGGCGCAACTCACGACGTGGTCCAGATCTCGAAGCTGCTCGCCGCGGACTACAGTCACCTGCAAATGACGCAGTCCGGCACGAACGCGCTCATCACGTTCTCGGCCAATGATTCGATCCTGCTGAAGAACGTCTATGTCTCCAGCCTGACGAGCCACGACTTCTTGTTCGTCTGAGCCCGACGAAATACTGCCCAGACGCGCGCCACGTCGCTGGGGGCCGGGACCATGCAGGGGTCCCGGCCCCCAGTTCTTTATCGGGCGCCTGCCTCATCGATGAGCAGAGAGCCGATTGCCATCCGCAATTGGATGGGCCCCATGAATTCTGACGACTTGCCGTGATTGCGCCGCATCGGCCCGCGCGCTTGCGAACTTGCGTCACAATTCGCCTCTAGAAGAAACACGAACCGCGCAAGGACTCCGAGGCCCGATGCAAGCCAGTGAAGCAAGACGTTTTGTCGTTCTCGACTTCTACCGCTTCGTCGCCGCGCTCGGGGTCTTCATCTTCCACCTGAAGCTGATCGACACGGGCATTTCGCCGGCCTGGAACGGGTCCTACGGCCTGTTCGTGGACATGTTCTTCATCCTGTCCGGCTTCGTGATCTCCTACTCCTATCCGTCCGATGCGCGCGGCATGCGCGCCTATTCCCGTTTCATGATCCGCCGCATCGCGCGGATCTATCCGCTGCACCTGCTGAGCCTGCTCATCTTCGTGGTGCTGATCGGCGTCGGCCTGGAGCGCACGGCGCGATCGACCCCGCTGGACTTCCTGTATAATTTGCTGCTGCTGCAGGCCTGGGGCGTCACCGATCACCTCAGCTTCAACTCGCCATCCTGGTCGATCAGCGCGGAATTCTTCTGCTATCTGATCTTCCCGCTCTTGATGCTGTTCGCGCGCAAGCTGCATCCCCTTGCGTTGGCCGCAATCGTCGCGGCGTTGTATCTGGTCCTGGCGCACGGACATTTGCCGATCTGGCAGGAGCGGTCGCAGATGTACGGGGCCAATTACGATTACGGCATGCTCCGTGCGCTGCCGAGCTTCCTGAACGGCATCCTGCTCGCGATCCTGTTCCGGTTGTCTCAGCCCTACCGGCAGAAACGTGTGGTGTTCGCCGGCATCGCCATGTTCGGCATCTCCGTGCTCGTCCTCAACGTTTTCGCCAAGCCGGACCTTGCCATTCTGCTGTTCTCCTGCGCCATTCTGCTGACCGCAGTCGGCGAAAGCGCCTTCGCCGAGTTCCCCGGCGCCCGCCTGCTTGGACGGCTCGGCAACACCTCATATGCAATCTACATGCTGCACGATGCCGTTTTGATTGCCGTGTTCAAGCCGCTATGGACCTGGCTCGGATTGCGCCCGGATCAGTTCGGCCTCTTCGCCCTTGCCTGCTGCGTGGTGCTGACGCTCGTCGCAGACCGCACCTACGCCTATTTCGAGAATCCCGCGCGGCGCCTGCTCAATCGCTTGGCCGACACCGCGCCGGTATCCCCCCGCAAGGTCCGGCCGGTGACGGCCGAGACGTCCATGCGCTTCGAGAACACGGAGCGGGCGGTCAACTGACGCCCCTCCGGAAGCATCTAGGGTTCAGGGTTCTCAGGCGACCTTGCCGCCAGCCTCCGGCACGATCCGCATCGCACCATTGTCCAGCAACGGAGCGACGTTGGCGCGAGATAGCTCCATGACATCGGGCAGCATCTGACGGACCTGCTCGCCGGCGGCTTCGTAGGTGCCAAGGAAGTGCAGCAGAAACGCCTCGAAGCTCTCCCCGACAAGGAACTGGGCCGGCGAGAGCAACAGCGACTCGCTGATGCCGAAATGCGCGAACAGGCCCTGGAACTTGTCCTGGTAGGTGATCGCCGCCACCGGCGTGCCCTGTCCGAGGGCAGCAATCGCCAGGTGCATACGGCCGGTGATCACGCCGTCGACCAGTCCGACAACGGCCTTGATCTCGCCCGCCGACAGAACCTGGTCGACATGATGCACGTGCTCCCCAAGCGCGGGCTGAAGCCGGGCGGCCAGCGGCCGCAGGCAATTGTCATCGGCAATTCCGGGGCGGTAATCATGCGCCAGCAACAGCCAACTTGCATTGTGCTGCCGCGACAGGCGCGCCATGGCATCCGCCGCAAGCTCTATCATCCGCTCCAGCTTGGCCGGCTCCGGCTTCTTGAACAGCATCGGGTGGATGTTGAAGACGAAGACCTTGCGACCCTGCGCGCGCTGCCGTTCGACCGCGGCCGCGATCCGCTTCACTGCGCCAGTGTCGGCGCGCGGCGTCAGCATGAACGCAGAGTCGGCGACGAGACGCGCGCGCTTGCGGGCGAAATCGTCGAAACGCTGAAGCGATATCGCATCGCGCAGGTTCAGGACCACGCCCGGATCGAGCAGCCGGAACACTTCGCGCAGCGCCTTCGCCGGACGGGAGTTGAAGCTGAAGCCGAGCACGCTGACCTTGGCGCCAAATCCCGCCATCAGGTCGGCAACGAGCAGCATGCGCGCCGCATCCACCGGCGAATAATAGCCGTCGAGCACATCGGCCCCCAGCACCACGCCGAAATCCGGACGGGTGATCGAAAGTTCCTGCGCGACCGTCTCGTAGGAAAACGGCTGTCGCCAGATCTCAAGCGGCCTGAAGCCCATCGCGCGAACATCCGCGCTCGCCGCGCTGGTGGCGGTGACGATGTAAGTTTCGAGGTCGGGATAGACCCGTTTCAGCTCGCCGACGGTGGCTTCGATCATCGCTTCGTCGCCGCGTGACTGATGGATGCTCCAGGGATCCGACGGCAACAGGACGAGCCGGCGCGGATTGTTGCTCGGCGCCGCATTGACGCCGACGTCCTTCCGGGCAATCTGCCACCTGCGCAGCTCGAGGAGATCGACCGCGAGGGGCGTGTTCTTTGCGCTGTTGAGCCAGCCTCGGAGATGCCTGCGAACCGGCACCGGGATCAATTGCTTCAAATCGTCCTCCTCGTCTTCATCAAGCGGTCGCACCGCGCTTCACGACGAAATCGATCAGCGAGAACAGCTGCTTCCGCCAGAACAGCAGAATACTCATCAGATAGGTCGCGCCGAAACACGACGACAGCAGCCCCATCCGCAAATACGGGTTGATATCCGGCGTCGCATGGCGGCACAGCACGACCGCGCCGTAAGCCAGCACGATGGCGCAAAGGCAGCCCGCAATCGGACGCAGGAACTGGCTCCAGCTCAGGCCCAGCAGCCGCAGCGCCAGCGCGAATGTCACGGGAGTCACCACAAGCTGCGCGAAAGCGAAAATTGTCGCCAGCTGACCGATATCGCGCGAGGGAAGCAGGAACATTGCGGGCACGACCGCGCAGAATTTGAGGATGTTCAGCGCGAATACGTAGTTCGGCTTGCCCAGGGCGCCGAAATAGGCGCTGTTGACGAATTGCACCGTCTGAATCGCGCCGATGAGCATCAGCGGCCTCATCACCGCTTCGCTTCCGCTCCACTTCGCGCCGAACAGCAGCAGCGAAAACTCCGGCGCGATCGCCGCAAGCAGCACGAAGATGGGAGAGCCGACCAGCGCGCCGAGACTGACGCTACGTAAGTAGGCACCGGCGATACGGTCGCGCTCGTGAGCGATCTTGGACAGCGCGCTCAGCGCGACGTCCATGACGGCCTGGGTGAGCAGCTGCATCAGGATGATGTAGACCCGCGCACCGACGGTGTAGATGCCGAGCGCGGCGACGCCATAGAGCGTCAGGATGATCATGTCGATCGTGCGAACGATGGCGAAATCCAGCAGCCTGTTCAGCACGACATGGACGCTATAGCCGGAGAGCTCGCGAAAGCTTCCGGAATCGTAGCCCCGCATCGGCAGCCATCGCGGCTGGCTCCAGAGCCACAAGCCGCTGATCGCACTCTGAACGACCACCTGGATCACGAGGCTGAGAGCGCCGAACCCGGCATAGGCGCAGGCGATTCCCACGATGCCGGAGATGGCGGTCGCCACCATGGTCCTGACTGCGAGCACCCGAAAATCCATCTGGCGCTTGTAAAGCGCCTCCTGGAACAAGGTGGCGGTGCCGATCGGAAGGGAGAGAGACGCGGCCGTCAACAGCGGCGCGAGCCCCTTCACGTCGAGCCAACGCTCGATATCCGTCGCAAGGAAGGCGATCAGAATCGCCAGAAGCGTCGAAGCGGCGAAGGAGCAGAAGAAGGGCAGCGTCACATCGGCCGGCTCGAGCGTGCGCCGCTGGATCAGCGCGTCGCCGAAGCCGAATTCGGCGATCGAGCTCAAGAGCAGCAGGATGAAGGCGACGAGCGCTGCAAGACCGAAATCCGCGGGATCGAGCAGCCGGGCCAGAACCAGGAACAGGACGAACGACAGCGCCCGGCCGCCCCAATTCTGTGCAAGCGACCAGAACAAGGCAACCACGACCTGATGTTGTTTGCCCTGCGTGACGTTCATCAACAATTCGACCCAATTCCGACAGATCCAACCACAATCGCAGGCTAGACGACGTGGCACGATGCTGCCGCGACGTCACCATCTCCGATCGCGGCGGAGTACTGATTGCTCGCTACATTACGACGGAGTGATGGCAATCAGATGAGTGCCGTCACGTTTCCCATTTAGAGTGGAAGTGAGTTCAAATCGTGGACTACACTCCAATCAACCTTTGCGAAGTGATGCAAAATGGATGCCTTGATGAATTCGCCTGCTCAGCGTTCTCTGCGTAACTCCAGGCGCTTGCGTGTGGCGATCTACGCACCGCATTTTGCGGAATATTCCTATCGGCTGGCATCTGGTTTGGCGCATCATTGCGACGTCCGCCTCGTGCTCAACGCCAAGGACGCAAATCAGCAATGGGAACTGGCCGATATCGCCGTGGCGGCGCCCTTCGAAACACGCATCCGCGACCTGAGCCTGCGCCGCGGCGGCGCAATCGGCATCCCCGCGTCCTTCTTCGACATAATATCGTTTCGTCCGGACGTGATTCATTGTCACGAAGTTCCGGAGATCTACACATCCAAGCTGATCCAGCTGCTTCGTCCGCTTGGCATTCCCCTGGTGCTGACCGTTCACGATGCGATTCCGCATTCGGAAGGCGGCTCCGGCACCTCGGCGCGTGAAGATGCCTGGCGCGGGCGCATGCGCGCCGCCGCATCGGTGGTCACGACGCACGGTGAAAGCTGTATTGCCGATTTTCGCCGCGCCTCGCCCGACTTCAAAGGCGAGACGATCTCCAGCATGCACGGCGTGCTCATGGTTCCGCCAGCCAAGGGCACGCTCAGCGAGCCGGAATCCGCGCGAATCCTGTTCTTTGGACGGATGTGGGCCTACAAGGGCCTGGACGTCTTCATCGATGCGATCGACATACTGACTCAGCGCGGCATGGCGCATGAAGCGATCGTCGCCGGCCGCGGCCCCGAGATGACACGGCTCGGCGCGCGGATGGAAGCGATCCCGACCGTCAAGACCATCAACGCCTATATCTCGCCTGCGGAGACCGGACGGCTGTTTCAATCCGCCACCGTGGTCGCCCTGCCCTATAAGGATGCAACGCAAAGCGGCGTGCTTGCATCCGCTTACGGCAACTCTCGTCCCGTCGTTGCCAGTGCCACCGGCGGCATTCCCGACGTCGTAGCCGACGGCGTCAACGGGCTGCTGGTTCCTCCCGGCGATGCCACGGCGCTGGCCGACGCACTCGAACGCGTGCTGACCTCGAAGCCTCTTGCCGCGACATTGACCGAAGGCGCACGGCAAACCGCGGCCGGCCTCCTGAACTGGGACCGCATTGCCGAGCAGCTACTCGGGTCCTATCACCGGCTCGCCGGCCGGACCGTGAGCTGACCGCGACAGGCGTCCTCTCAAACCGATTGCTCGATCTGCCGTCGGAAGAACATGCCGCGGATCGCGCCGTCCAACAGGCGCCGCAGCCTGACCTCGATCAGCTCATAGCTGATCGCGCTCGCGACCAACGACATCACCAGCCCGAGCACGATGAAGGCGGCCCACAGCAGCCAGCGGTCAACGCCGGCAGCGACTAGCTTCAGGCCGATCACCTGCAAGGGGAACAGCACGAAGGGATGCACGAGATAGAGGCTGTAGCTGATCTTGCCGACATATTGCAGGGCCGGCGCACTCAGAACCTTCCCGAAGCCTGATTCCGGAGCGAGCACCATGCCGAACAGCAGGAAACCGGGAATGAGCCCCACGAAGGGGTGAAACAGCACGAGGCTCGCATAGAGGGCGGCCCCGCACACGAGACCCGCGAGCAGCCCAACACGTCCGGGAATGGAGATGCGAAATCCGGTCGCGCTGAACAGCATGCCGATGCAGAAGAACGCGGTGATCGGCCAGTGCATCAGGCACGCCAGGCCCAGCAGGATCAGGGGCGCCGCCAGCAGCCTGCCCCCGGCGCGCCACATCGAGAATGTCAGCGCAAACCAGATGTAGAATGCCCACTCATAGGTCAGCGTCCAGGCATTCTGCTGAGCAATGGGCAGGCCGAGCGCGTCCTGCACGAAGAGCAGGTTGGCCGCAAAGATTGCGAGATAGCTGGTCAGATCGATCCCGCGGAAGAACTTGTAGGCCACGATCGGCCCGATTGCGAACAGCGCGAGATGCAGGACGACGAACACCGGCATGATGCGCAGGACGCGATCGAAAAAGAACCGCGGCAACGACCCGTGCCGCACCAGGCTCGCCGGGATCAGGAAGCCGCTGATCATGAAGAACAGCTCGACACCGTGACCACCAACATTGATCACCGATTGCAGCCAGAGCCAGAGCGGCGGCAGGAAGCCGGGATCCGGGATGTCGTACATGCCTGCTTTCGGCATGTCGTAGAAATGATCCATCAGCACGCTCAGCGCCGCGATGGCGCGAAGCCCCTGGACCGACGGAACGAACGATCCGTCGTAGGCTGCGCCCCGCTGCTGCGGTGTCCTGATCACTCTGCGGCACCCTGGGTACTGAGCGCAGGCTCGATAACCACGGTCTTCCGCCGCGTCGAGCGGAACCTGTGCCCGAAGGCAATGCTGGGCTTCTCGACGAACGCAAATGTCATCCAGCTGACGAGGATCGACAACGCCAGGATCATGACCAGGAAGACCGACCATCCCAGCGGCCCATCACCGAACCAGACGAGGCGGTGGATGAAGACGATCACGAACGGCGACATCAGGTAGACCGAATAGCTGATCACGCCGACGAACGCCATCGGGCGCCACGCCATCCTCTCGCCGAACACGGCGAAGCCGATGAAGACCAGCGCCGCGCAGACATAGGCCGATCCGATCGAATAGCTGTAGAAGAAGTTCTCGTGATACACGCCCCCGAACCGCCGGTCCGACAGGGTGGCGGCGAAGATCGCATACAACAGCGTGCAGACGGCCACATGGGTCCATCGCAGCTTTCCGCCGATGACGGTGTCGCGGATGATCTTGCCCAGGAACATCGCCGACAGGTTTAGCCCGACCTCCATCACCGAGGAGACCGCCCTGTTCTCAACGAAGACGGCAGCGGTGGTTCCGACCAGCGCGGCCGCAACGACGATGGTGACCGCGGTGAAGCGCCGGTTCAGCAGCCCCATCGCAAAGAGAATGGTGCATCCGACATAGAACAGCAGCTCGATCGCCAGCGTCCAGTAGAAGACCCAGAGGTTCGGGACGTTCACGAAGGTCTGCAACATCGTCACATTCGCGGCGACCTGCCCCAGCGGATAGATCTTCGACTCCAGCAGCTGCATCGTCACGAGCCCGACCACGAGCGAGGTCCAGTAGGCCGGGTAGAGCCGGAAGAAGCGGCTGATCGTAAAATCCCGCACCGGCGTGGCGCTGTCCGGGAAGCTGAACGGAATGACGAAGCCGCTGACGAAGAAGAACAACACCACACCGAACCGGCCGAAGTTCATGTAGTAGCCGAACACATCATGGATGGGCCAGTAATAGGCACCTGTCGGGTGCTTTTCGACGATCACCTCGAACACATGCTGAACCAGGACCGACAACACGGCAATGCCGCGCAACGTGTCGATGAATGCGAGCCGTTTATGCATTGTTCGTTCTCACCTGCTTCCGCTCGCCGCCGCATCCGGGCGGAAGCCTTCCAATGACGGCATCGGCGGCCGCATGACAATTGGCACGGCGTCGCCTGCCCGTGCGGAGGCCGTACGCCGCGAGAACACTTCGCTGAAACTCAATGCGATGATCAGGAGGCCAGACGCGGGGCCGTAGTTCAGCACCGTGATCGTGAACAGGTTCACGACGAAGAGCAGCGTCAGCTTGTAGACGTCGGTCGCACCGAAAGTCGCCCGAAACACCATCACCATGAACGCCGCGAACGGGAGTCCGAACATCAGGTACGTGCCGATGTAGAAATTGTCGACCGGCACCCAGAAGTGGGCGAGCGGTGAGAACAGCTTTTGCGGATAGTTGAAGCAACCCGCCCCGCAGCCGGTCACCAGACCGATCGGCATGAGCTGGTTCATGTAAACGAACGGCAACTGCCAGCTATTGTTGATGCGATCGACGATGCTGAACAAGGTCGAATGCGGCACGGCTGCGGTGCCCGAAGCAACCACGATCATGAAGAACGGAACCAGGATCGAGGCAAACGACCACAGCGCGATGGTCCGGATCGCGGGGAAGCGCGATTTCTCCGGCAGCATTCGCACGAACACCAGCAGAACCAGATAGAGCACGAGGACGATCATGGTCGTCTTGCTCGTGGTCAGCTTGATGGCATAGATCGCGATGGAGCCGAATATGAGGCACCACGTGGTGCTCATGCGAATAGACGTGATCGCGAACGACACAAGGATGAAGAAGGCAGCCATGGTGTTGTCGGCCGCAAAGCCCATGAGGCGCTGGTCGTCGCCGCCATAAGCCCACCACAACCGGCCCGCCTCGCGTACGGCGCCGAAGGACTCGTATTTGTAGCCCACCCAGGGCATTAGGTAGAATTTCGTCAGGAAAACGCCGATAACCGAGAGATAGAAGGTCACTGCGATGACCGACAGCAGCTTCCGGTACGAGCCGAGGCTGGAATCGCAGAAGCAGAATCCGACGAACACCGGCAACATCATCTTGAATGACGAGATCGCAGCGTTCATCGTTCCCATAAAGAAGTAGCCGAGCACAAGCGACAGAATGATCTGGACCAGCACCAACAGCGCCAGGGTGCTGCGATTGCGCAGAACGCAATGCACGAAGAACTGGGCCAGGCACAGAAGCGCAACGCCGTCAGGCAGGTACCAGAGCGGATCCACGTGATAGATGCTGGTGTAATAGCGGATCACGCCGCCAAAGGCGTCGCGGACCAGATAGACCCCGAGCGCGATCGCCTCGATGTTGAGGCTGATCAGCGTGATTCTGGGCCGTTGCAGCGCTAGCATCGTCATGTCGGGCTCAGTTCGTCAGTCGCGCGGGGGACGCCGAGAAATCGGACCGGCTTCCAAGGGCGTTCCGCATCAGCCTGCCGCCGGGGATTTCGACGTAGCGATAGGTGAAGTGGGACACCGCCAGCACGGCGGTCAATGAGACCACGAGATTCAGCGTGGCCGGCAGACCAGCGAAGACGGAATCGAGAGCGGCGATCCGCCCTGCCCCGAGCGCCCGCACGAAATATTCGGCCAGGAGCACCACGAGCGCGTGCACCATATAGATCGAGTAGGAACGTTTCCCGAGCCAGACCAGCGGCTTGGCCACCAGCATCCGCGGCACCAGCAGCGCATCGGGAAAAGCCAGTAAACTGCCGAGGAAGATTGCGAACGTCACGGGCGCGAGGAAGGTTGACGCAGGACTGGTCTCCGCCAGTGACACCAGGACGATGCTGGCTATCATGGCGACGAATTGCAGCATGCCCTGCGCGGCAGGACCCGGCTTGACCGGCAGGCGATCAACGATCCTGACCGTCAGCACGCCCAGAAAGAAGCTCACGAAGCAGCGCACGATGCCGAAGTCGGTCTGAAGCCCGAGGCTCCTCTTGTCGAGCACGAAGATGATGAAGACCAGACTTCCGACCGCAAGCGCGCCGCAGAGGACGTAGAACCACAACAGGGAACGCATGCGCTGGGCAAAGAGGACAATCAGGCCGAACACGAGATAGGTGTAGAACTCGACACTGATGCTCCAGCTCGGCGCGTTCCAGCTGAGATAGTCGATAAACCCCATGGAATGCAGCAGCAGGACGTTGAGAACGAAGGAATAGGCATTGTTCACTTCGAACGCCGCCGGCGCGGCCACAACGACACCCGCCATGACCAGACTGATTCGCAGGAGGCGAAACAACAGATTTGCCATCAGCATGACGATGTGCAGCGGATAGACCCGCGCCAGGCGCCGCACCATGAACTCGCGCAGCGAGAAACGCCCGAAGTCGCTCTCGACGTAGCTGAGCGACATCACGATCCCGCTGAGAACAAAGAACAGATCGACCAGCAGCCAGGAACTCCTGAAGAACGAGCAGTTGATCCACGCATTGTGCGGGAACGCCGCGAGGAACGTCGGCATCAGCAGGAGATGGTGAATCACCACCGATGTCGCGGCGATACCCCGGATGCTGTCGAGCGCCAGGACATGCGCCTTCTCACGATGAACCAACTCCGTCACATCAACATTCCCAGCTATTGCACCGCAGCAGTGTGTATCAGGACTTGGCGCGTGTTCAATCTCTGCGATCGCGGACTCGCATTCGACGCATGACGATCGACGATAATTTCAACGCTCGCAGTTCATTCGGACATGCGAGCGTCAAGTTCACGCCACTTTTTGCCTGAGACCGCCGTCGCATCGGCGCGCAAATCAAATCAAGCGATGATGATCGCGAGAATTTGCGCGTAAAGTTTGCGCGAAATTCGGCGCTGCTGCGATTAAGACAACCGCGATCTTCGCATGCTGACGTCCTGCTGATAATTTTTCGCGGGCGGGAACTAATGAGTAGCTGACGACTTGTGTCGGTTTTGCGACGTTCGCTTGCGACGCCTCAGCGCAAACGCCTCTTATGTTTTCAAGTTGCAACATTCCTAGGCGCGAGCATGCCGATCTCGCATGCATTGCATATCCTCATTTTGCAACCGATCGAAAATCAGGCAATGCACCCGTCGTCGCCGCCCACACACTCAGCTTTTGCGTCGCACAAAAATTGACACAGTTACCTGCCAAGTTTCACCTGTTCTCCTATTGCAACAGGGAGGAAGGGACACGGATGGGCTGCGGACTACCACGTCGTCATGCAATGCCACGAAGGCTACTGATCGTCTTGGCAGCTTCTGCCTTGATCGTGTCGAGCGTCGATGCTTGCCGCGCTCAGTGCGTCGAATTTTCAGATCGTGCCTCGCAGCTCGAACTCGACACGTTCGTGAAATCGCCCTCCTCGCTTCTGGAGCGGCTCCGCAATGACAAGGAGAAGCTGAGATTTCGGCTCGCCACCTACATCGCCACGACCCCGTCGGTGTTGCCGTCCGTGCAGACACTCATCTCTGCCTCGGCTTCGACCGATCGTTCCGCCATCGGCGCCGCCCTGAGGATTGCGGAAGGACGGTGCACGTCGACGAAGCCGGACGCCGCGCGCAAGATCAGGGATTTCGCGCAACGGATCGGTGATCTCAACGTGCAAGCGGGCTATTCCGCCGCAGGTGAGGACGCCTCAGGCGCCCAGGCTCAATCGCAAGACAAGAGCCCGGCGCAACCGTCCCGAGGCGGGGCCCTGCTCGACGGCGAATTTAAAACCAAGCTGGCCAACCCCTTCAAGCCCGTCCCCCTTCCGAACTGATCAGCGATCGTCAAAAGGCAGCGAATTAGCAAATGTATCAGCCTAGAGAACATTTCCAGTCGGGACACCGATTCGGCATCGAATTCGGCGGAGCAGTCCTCAGCTTCGAGCGCGTGGCCGACGTGCTGCGCCGGCAGTGGCCGATCATCGCGGCGTGCACCGGCGCTGCGCTGGCCCTGGTGATGGTCTACCTGGTCATGGCGCAACCGATGTATACGGCGAATGCCCGTATCATGATGGATACGCGTCAGGCGCAGGTGCTGGACAAGGACAGCAACGCCAACAGCGCCCTCATCGATACCGGCTACGTCGACAGCCAGGTCGAGGTCATCAATTCGGACGACCTGATTCTCTCGGTCGTCCGTCGCCTGAAGCTGACGGACGATCCGGAATTCAATGGCTCCGATCCGGGCCTGCTGTCCATCGTCCTCGGCAAGGTCATGTCGCTGTTCAGCTCCGGCGAAGCCGCGTCCCAGGAGCGTCTCGAGCACGCCGTGGTGGAGCAGGTTCAGAAGAACCTGAGAACGGAACGCGTCCTGACGACGTATGTCTTGTCGATGAACTATCGCTCGCGGAGCCCTGACAAGGCGGCCAAGATCGTCAACGCCATCGCCAATGCCTATCTCGTCGGCGCGCTGGAAGCCAAATATCAGTCCACCAAGCGGGCAACCGAATGGCTGCAGCAGCGCAGCTTCGAGCTGAGCGAGCAGGCAACCGCCAGCGACCGCGCCGTGCAGACCTTCAAGGCCGAAAACAACATCGTCGGGACCAGCCGCGGCCTGATGTCCGAGCAGCAATTGTCGGACCTCAACACCCAGCTGGTTCAAGCGCGGGCGTCGACGGCCGAAGCCAAGGCCCGGCTCGACCGGATCAACGCGATTTCAGACCAGGACGTCGCACAATCGACGGTGACCGATGCTCTCAACAACTCGGTCATTACGCGCCTGCGCGCGCAATATCTGGACCTCCAGGCCCAGTATGCCGACTGGTCGAGGCGCTATGGAAAGCAACATCTTGCGGCGGTCAATCTGGCCAACAAGATGGAGGAGCTGCGCAAGAACATCGCCGACGAGCTGCATCGGATCGGCGATGCCTACCGCAGCGACTATGAGATCGCAAAGAGCCGGGAAGCCTCGCTCGAGAAGAACGTGAAGGAGCTCGTCGCCCAGGCCGGCGATACCGGCCAGGCCGCGGTCAAGCTGCGCGATCTCGAAAGCGCCGCGGACACCTACCGCAACCTGTACAACAGCTTCCTCGAGAAGCTGCAGAGCGCGACGCAGAATCAGAGCTTTCCGCTTAGCGAGGCGCGCCTGATCAGCACGGCCACCAAGCCGGATCGCAAGAGCTCGCCGCGCACGGTGCTGGCGCTCGTCGGTGGCCTGGTGGGCGGCCTGTGCCTCGGCTTCGGCGTCGCATTCGGGCGAGAGCTGCTCAGCGACGTCTTGCGGACCCCCGCCGAGGTCGAGGATGAGCTCGGCGTGAAGTGCCTCGGAGTGCTGCCGGACATTCGTCCGCCAACGACGACCGGCGCGTTGCTTTCGACGTCAGCCAAGACAGCCTCACCCGATCTGTCCCGCTACGTCGTCGATCATCCATTCTCGCGGTTCGCCGAGACGTTGCGCAACATCAAGGTGTCGATCGATGTTGCGCGCCTGACCCGCGAGATCAAGGTGATCGGCATCGTGTCTTCGCTTCCGAAGGAAGGAAAGACGACGGTGGCGGCCAACTTCGCACAGTTGATCGCCCTTACCGGCCATCGCACGGTCCTGATCGACGGCGATCTGCACACGCGCTCGCTGACCCGAGAGCTCGCGCCCAACGCCAAGAGCGGCCTGGTGGAGGCCCTCAGCGACCCGGCGAGCCTCGGCTACCATGTGCAGCGAAGCAAGGAAACGGGCCTGGACTTCCTGCCCTCTGTCGTAGCTTCCCGCATGGTCAATTCGGCCGACGTCATCGGATCGAAGGCGATGGCCGAACTGCTCAAGGTGCTGAGAGAGCACTATGAGTACATCGTGATTGACCTTGCCCCGGTGATGCCGGTGGCGGATTCGAAGGCTGTCAGCCTCCTGATCGACGCCATGGTCTACGTGATCGAATGGGGGCAGACGACACGAAGCGCTCTTCAGGAGTCGGTTTCCGGGTCGGAAGTCCTTCAGAAGAAACTGCTCGGCGCCGTGCTCAACCGCGCCAACCCGAAGATGCTCAAGCGCATCGAGGCGTACAAGGGCAAGCACCACAACAGCTACTACGTCGAGCATGCCTAGAGGCGCCGCGGCGCCGCGCTCAGCCGAGCCGTAACGACCTCGGGCCCGCTGCCATATTGGCAGCGGGCCTTTTTCGCGTCTTGCGGAACTGTCGCTGGAAGGCGATCGAATGCACCTTCGCGCACGAGCGCGGGGATTGCGCCAAGCCCAGCGGACTCCTCAGGCCTCCGTATTCGTCCGGAATCCACAACTTGCAGTTATTGCTCTAGCCAAAAGCAAGGATTGACGAAGGCGGTGGTCGCTAGGACAGTGCGCCAATTGGCAATCATCTCTCGATAAGATGAGACAATCCGGTCCTCGATGCTTCAAAATGCCGAAACTTTGGGCATCTTTCCTTCTGGGTTCCCTGAGGCTAACTTCGGCTCATATTTGTAGTTCTTTTCCGGTGGGCTCGGAATGCTGATCGTCCTGACGATTTTGACTATTTGGGTTCTGCTCAACATCCTGTTCGTGTTGATCGTGGTTCCCCCGCGCAAGCCGCGTCGGCAGCCGATGGCGACGACGCTATCACCGGCCCCTGTCGACCCCAGCCAACGAGACATCGAGCAGGACGAATCCTTCTCGATCCGTCATGTCATCGTCTCGGTAGCGATGGGGGCATTCTTCGTGCTGGTGCCGCCGTTGCTCGCCCTGCGCGATGCGATCATGCGGCTCTTCGGCAGGTCGTCGCGGGATGGAACCTGATCCCTCAAGCCTGTGGCTCCAGATGGCCGGGAAGTTGAGCGGTTAGTACGCCTCCTGGAACATCACTGCGGATGCGGTGCGGGCCATGATCTTCAGATCGAGCCAGATACTCCAGTTGCTGACGTACCAGACGTCGTACTCGACCCGCTTCTCCATCAGGTCGATCGTCGGCGTTTCCCCTCTGAACCCGTTCACCTGCGCCCAGCCCGTCAGGCCCGGCTTCATGTGGTGCCGGTAGACGTATTTGCTGATGAGCTCGTCATAGTAATTGTCATGAGCCAGCGCGTGCGGACGCGGGCCAACCAGTGACATATCCCCGCGCAGCACATTCCAGAGCTGCGGCAGCTCGTCGATGCTGGTCATGCGAAGGAATCGTCCGATCTTGGTGACCCGGGCATCCCTCTTGGTTGCCTGCGTAACTGTCTCGCCGTTCTCACTGACGGTCATGGTTCGGAACTTCCAGATCTCGAACGGCCTGCCGTTAAAGCCGCGCCGCGACTGCCGGAAGATGACGTTTCCCGGGGAGTCGAGCTTGATCAGAACGGCAACGGTCAGCAGCAGCGGCGTCAGCATTACCAGTGCGAACAGGGCCACGCCAACGTCGAGACAGCGCTTTTGCAACCGCTCGAGAATGGTGAGAGGCGGCCGCTGGATCTCAACCGCGACGGTTCCACTGACCGGCAGGAAGGGACGGGCCACCAGATCAGCGACTGGATCATCCGGCAGCAGGCGTATGGGCTGTGGGACGGCGCGCAAATGGTGTCCCAGCTTGCGGAGCATCGGCAATTCATTCCAGTCGATCGCAAGCAGATATTCGTCGACATCGGCCGAGCGCGATTGACGGATCACGTCGCGAATCTGCCGCTCCCATTGGCCGTCATCCCGATCGGCGCCGAGCACGAAATGGCGCGTGACATCGAAGCCATTCCTTCGCAGGTCCTTGAAGCGGCTTGAGGTGAAATCGAGCGGCTTGAGGCTGAGCAGGATCACCTTGCGATCGACCAGGCGGCTTCTCGCAAAACTCGTGCCGAAAACCGCCTGCCAAGCGAAGCGGAGACTGATCAAGCCAAGTCCGCCGATCACGGCGAACACGATAACGGTGCCACGGGAGAGATTGTCCGTCGATTTCAGCAGGAATGCCGCAACGGCGAGGATCGTCAGTGACGTCAGCCAGATAAACACGGCCTTTCGCAGCTGCCAGACGATATTGAGCAGACGGTGCGTGGCGTAGACGTCCCGGAAATAGGCGACCGCGACGAACACCGCGCCGACAAACAACCCAGCCCCTACCGAAGCGCCATCGGGCGAAGCGACCGCGGCGCCGTATAGCAAGGCACCGGCGGCATAGCTCAACAAGATCACCAGAAAGTCGGCAGCCATGACGACGATCTGAAATGGCCTCTGAAGAGAGCTGCCGCGCGTCGATGACAGCGCGTGGGCGTTTTCAGAACCATAAGTTGCAACAGCCATTCGTACCTCTGTCAATCGAGAGAGTGTCTGACGCTCATCGTGATGCTGAAGACTCGTCAATTCCCCGCACGGAAAGTGTTGGTTGATCGCAGCGAGATTGTGGCGCTGCACGCAAAACTTTTGCGGCGCACGGATCATGCGCGATGTTGAAATGCGCAGCGAAATTCGACGCGCTGAAAAAGTCGTCACAGTGATGACATATGAGCGAACGCGTTGCCCTATTTTGAATCAAGTTCCACGTCCAGCGCGATGATTGTCGTCGCGCGAACGACTTGTCGCTCATCTTTCGGGCGATGCAATCCTCCGATCAAGCCAACCGAATCAGTTGCGAGAATTTCGACGGATTTCTATCTGGGCGTGCGCCGAGAGAATTGCCCCAGGCATGCAACTTTGCCGCACTCTCGCGTTCAGCGATGCATTCGTGCGGACCGATCGTTCGCGCCGCCCGCCGATAACAAGGTGGGCAAAAAATGCCGCCCTTCTTTTGGCGTGATCGCGCTGGAGAACAAGGACGCTCCCTCACCGAATTCACGTTGTTCGCGTTGGAAGCTCTCCGGTGCCGGCGACTTGGGGAAATTTTTCGACGACCCGATCGATTGAGCCCCATGATATCTCTCGCGCGACCACGCTCGCCCACCCCCAAGCCGCAATTGCCGGAGGGAGTTCGCATCTATGCGATCTCCGATATTCACGGGTGCGCCCATCTGCTCCAGCCTATGTTGCGGGTGATCGACGCCGACGTTGCCCGCAGCCGGCCGCGCTATGCGATCGAGGTCTTCATGGGTGACTACATCGATCGCGGCCCGGATACGCGCGCCACTCTCGACGTCCTGGTCGAACGGAGCCGCCGGGGCAACGCAGTTTTCCTCAAGGGAAACCACGAGGCATTTCTTGTGAGGGTGTTCGAAGATCCTGCGCTGTTCGAGGATTGGATTGCGGTGGGCGGGACCCAGACGTTGATGTCCTACGGGCTCGCCCCACCGGACCTGAAGCGCGACGAGCCGGCATCGATATTGCGCGATTTGATTCGGGCAATGCCCACCGAACATCTGGAATTCCTGGACAATTTGCGGCTGAGCTTCAGTTGTGGCGACTTCTTCTTCGTTCACGCCGGCGTTCGCCCGGGCGTTCCACTGGCTGAGCAGACGGAGCGCGATCTGCTCTGGATTCGCGAGGAGTTCCTGCGGAGCGAGGAACAATTCGGCAAGTATGTCGTGCATGGACATACGCCGGTCCGCAGTGCCGAATTCCTGGCAAACCGCGTCAACATCGACACCGGCGCCTATGCGACCGGTAACCTTACCCTGATGAGCATCCAGGGCAGCCGCATGCTCGCGGTGTGAGGTGGCGACGACCGCCTGCCACTGACGCGCGAGACGGCTTCGCAAGGATGCGACTGGTTTATCCCCGGCTCCGGGTCAAATCCTAGTTGAGCAACGGCGGCTTCTCCAGTCGCGCACGGGTCTGCGCCATCCAGTCGCTCCAGGCTCGTTCGTGCTTGATGTAGAGTTCCACCCAACGCTCGCCGTGCTTCGCCTGACGGACGCGCGCCGCTTCGCCGATCAAGTCGGTGTCCGGCCTGTCCAGCGCTTCGAACTCGATGGTTTCCGAGATCGTCAGACCCACGAGCACGCGCTGTCCGGCGCCATCCACGATGTAACGTCGTGGAGCGTCCTTCTTAGGCTCGCTCATGTCATCATGCCCCGTCGCTTCAGTGTGTAGCTGGATGCCGACAACGAATTAGACGACATCTAAAAGGCTCGTCGGGCGTGACCGAACGTTGAGGTGGGTTGGGACGCCTGGTGTGAGGCGCCGTAGGATGCGTTCGCATCTCTTCGTTGGACGCGCCAAGCGCTCAGCGCGTATCCAAGGATAAGGCCAGCGCCGAAAATGGAAGCGGAGACAAACGTAGAAGTCATGGAGTCGCCCTGGATGGTCCGGCTCGCATCAAGAGCGAGCAGTGTGTCGACATCATGGTTCTTCAGGATTCATGGACGCCGAAAGATTGTTCAAGGCCCGATCCCTCGTGCGCATGAAGCACTCGTGCGAAGCCGACCGGCCCTTGCCACATCTCGTCTCGATCGGCGACGATCACCAAATAGTCCGTGTAGCGACCACTCTCTATATATGTGTGAAGGACGCGTTCGCGGCCCGGCCCCGCATTTGGCCGAGCAGATGCGTCGAGCAGACCTCGGCCCACGACGAGGAATTTCGGGCAGATCGATCGAGCCGTGCCCTTGCAACCGTCCGTCAGCCGTCGCATTATTTCCCATCGCATTTCAGAGGGATTCAATCCAATGAACTTCCGCGCCCTTATTCCATCCATTGCCTTGGCCGCCCTTGGCCTCACCGTGACGGCCTCCGTCGCGCCGGCCGCCGAGCTCGCGCTTGCTCCGTCCCATCGGGCGGCCGCCGTCCAGGGCGGTGTTGTGCTGTGGGATGACGTTTACCCGCCAGCGATCTATGGTCCCCAGCTTCGCCCGGTCGAGGAAGTCGCAGCCATGAAGGCGCAGGCGCGGCCCGTATCCCAACGCTGGTGGGGATATTGGTACGTCCGGTAAGTTCGAAAGCGCTCGGCCGAGCCGAGCTAAGCTGGACCAACAACTGCCGCCCCACCGGCCAACCGGGGGCGGCAGTTTTGTTTGAGACCCAAGCCGTCAGCCGCGGCCGCAAAGGCACCATGCGTTTGAGGCTCCAAGATCAGCAAGGTCTTATTGTTCCAGCTGCCCAAATACTGCGCGCTTCCCCGTCCGCTATGTCGTGGGCGTTGGACGGATTGGAGACGTTCGCTGGGCCCGGGCCCCGAAGCCAGATGGACCGGGACCCTCCAAGGCCGATGGGCCGCTAGGTTATCAAGAAGCTGCCATTGTGCAGCGTTCCCGTCGCATTCTGCAGGCTAACGTCCATGTCGCTCGCTCCGTCGCCATCAATATCGATCTGGAGGTAGTCGTTGCCCGGCCCGATATTCTGCAAGTGCGCCGAAGCCTGGTTACCGCCGAGGAGCGTCGCACCTCCCACGTACTCGATGTGATCGCCGGCGACGCTGATGCCCGAGAACGTGAAGCTATCGTTGCCCGCATCGAAATTGTGAATGGTATCGGCAGCACCGGCGGCTGAATCCGCGATGCCGACGAAACGGAAGTTGTCATGGCCCGCGCTGGCGAAGATTTCATCCGCACCCGCGCCGGCAGTAATCGTCGTGTCACCTGACGTGTTGCCGATCGTGATCCGGTCGAAATTCGCGGCCGCATTGACGGTTTCGACGTTGGTCACGGTGACGTCGTAGACGTTCGCGTTGAAGTTCAGGGTGTCGTTGCCGTCGCCGAGATCGATCGCGTTCGCCGGGCTGCCCTGCAAGGTCAGAACGTCGTCCGACGAGCTGCCGTTGAGCAGATTCACGTTCCACAGATTGTCGAACGAATTGCTGCCTGCGGCGAGATCGAGGACATTAGCCGTTCCGTCCCCGAGATTGACCGACACCCCGGACACGATGTTCAGCAGCGTGACCATGTCGTCCGACGGATTGAGATTGCCAGTGAAGTCACTGCCATTGAGGTTTTCGACGCCACTGATGCTGAGCGAATTGACGCCATTGGCCAGGGATACAAAGTCGTTTCCGCCGCCCAGATTGATGGCGATACCGGCGACGTTGTTCGTCAAGCTGAGCGAATTGTCGCCCGAATTGCCGTTGATGTGCTCGATACCCGTTGCGGCAAAGGAAGCGAAGTTTCCGTCGAGGACGATGGTATCGTCGCCATTGCTGAGGTTGATCGCGACGCCGTTGGCCGCTGCGATCGCGCCGGTGACGGTCAGGGTGTCGTCGTTGGCCGTTCCAAACACGTGATTGACATCGTAGATGTTCACGAACGAGTTCGCGCCAGCGGCTAGGTTCATCGTATTGTCGCCGTTGCCGAGGCTGATGTTCAGGCCCGTGACCGTCGTCGTCAACGTGAGCAGGTCGTTGACGCCGGGCGTCGCACCGAAATCGGAGCCGCTGATTCCCTCGACGCCGATCAGGCTGAGCGTGTTGGCGCCACCCGCGAGACTGAGCTGATCGTTGCCGCCGGCGAGGTTGACGATCAACCCGTCGGCATTCGCCGTGAGATTGACGAACTCGTCGTTGCCATTGCCGATCAGGTTCTCGACGCCAGAGAGATTGAGCGTGTAACCGTTGCCGAAAGTGTTGTTGAGCAGGACGGTGTCGCCCGTCCCCGCCCCCAAATTGAGAACGTGCCCGAAGATATTGGATCCGACGCGAAGATAATCGTCTCCGGCCGTTCCGATCACGGGCGCTACATTGGAGAACTGTTGCGTCGAGAGATCGATCGGACTTCCCAAATCGCCTGACGAGAGCAGCACGATGCCATCGCTGAACTGCAGCACCTCGACGTTGGTCAGGGTGTCGGTGCCGTCACCGTTTGCTGAATTGTTCTGAACCACAATCGCTCCGGGCATCGTGACGGTGTATTGCGATTGCGCACCCGAGAAGATCACCATGTCGGTACCGGCACCGCCATCGATCGTATCGTCGCCGCCCTGGCCGGTGATGCCATCATTTCCACCAGCGGCGTTGATCGTGTCGCCACCGCCGCCGCCGAAGAAGAACTCGTTATTCGAGCTGCCGGCCAGCGTGTCGACCTGGTTGGAACCCTGCACGCTGTTGACGCCGCCCGTGATGATGTCGGCGCCGGCCGCACCGCTCACCGTTCCCGCCGATAGGTCGACGGAAACGCCGCCGCCGCTCGCCTGGGAATACGAGACTCGCGTATTGCCGTTACCGGTGATGGTGTCGTTGCCGAGCAGACCTTCGAACAGGTTGAAGGTGCCGAACGATCCGGCCGAGGTCACGCCGGTGAAACCCGTGGCATTGTAAATGTCGTTCAGATTGCTGCCAGTCGCACTGTTGACGCCGACATAGCTGTCGGTGCCGATGGAGCTGCCCCCGGTCGCAGTTCCCGCCTGCAGGTTGACCGTCACCGCATCAACAGCGCTGGAATAGATGATGCGGGTGTTACCGTTTCCGGTGATCGTATCGTTGCCAGCCAGGCCTTCGAACTGGTTGAAATTGCCGTTGTTGCCGACGTTGTAAACGGAGCCATTCTGGAAGCCAACAGCGCCGAAATTCGTGGCCGTAAAGACATCGTTGAAAGTGGTGCCCTGGGCACCCTCGATCCCGTGGAACGTATCATTGCCGATCGAAGCGTCACCGGTCGCGGTGCCCGCCGTGAAGTCGATGGTAACAGAGCCGGTGGAGAAGTAGAGGTTGTTGTAGCTGATGACGTCGAAGCCACCGCGACCGTCGATGAAGTCGTCGCCGGCAAGGCCGGTGAACGTCTCCGTAGCCGTAGTGATGTTGCTGCCGCGGATGGTGTCGTTGAACATCGAAGCCATCACGGCGTTGACGCCGCTGAACGTATCGTTACCGGTCGATCCGTCACCACTTGCCGTTCCTGTGCCGGGCGTCGCGCCAGTTTGCAGGTCGACGACCACGGCCCCGGTCGCGTTGGTGAACGCAACACGCGTGTTGCCGTTACCGGTGATGCTGTCGTTGCCTGCCATGCCGATGAATTCATTGAATGTGCCGTTGGAACCGCCATTTTGGCTGGTTCCGCTGAAGCCGCCGGCATTGAAAACGTCCGCAGCGTTCGAGCCGCGCACCGATTCGACCGACCGAAGCGTGTCGGTGCCGACCGTCGCGGCATCGCCCGCTACGGTTCCCACGGCCAGCTGAACGTTGATCCCGCCGACCGCCGCCGGATCGAGCGCGTAGTCCGCCCGGTCGAAGCCGCCCCGGCCGTCGATGAAGTCGTCGCCGGCCCGGCCTTCGAAGATCTCCACGGTCCCGGGGCCGTTGGCGCTGCCGAGCAGTTGGTCGGCAAACCCTGAGCCGACAACTCCTCCGAACCCCGAGCCCACCAAGGTATCGGTGCCAACCGAACCGTCTCCGACCGCCGAATGGGCCGTCAAATCGACGGTCACACTACCCGTCGCGCTGGCGTAAGAGATGCGCGTCAGCAGCGCACCCAGGCTGTTCATCGCTCCCGTGATGCTGTCGTTCCCGCCGCGGCCTTCGAACTCGTTGAAGCCCACATTGGTGCCGGCGATGCCGGTATCACCCGCAAACCCGATCGCGTTGAACGTGTCGGCGTAGTCGCTGCCCACGATGCCTTCGACATTCGTCAGCGCATCGGTGCCGACGCCCGCACCGGTCACGGAGCCTGCCGCGAGATTCGCGGTAATGCCTCCCGTGGCCGCGACATAGTCGGCGCGATCGAATCCGAGGCCGCCATCGAGCAGATCATTGCCATCGAGGCCCTTGAGGCGGTCGTTGCCCGCGAGACCACTCAGGCTGTCGGCGTAGGCGGTGCCGACCAGCGTATTCGCGCCGGCGTCACCGGTGAGGTGCACGCCCTGCCCCAGGATGAAGTCGGCAGCCGTGAGAGTCGACAACGTCACGTTCAGCAGCGTGAGCGTGCTGCCATTGCCGAAGTCGATGACCGTGTTCGACCCCTGCTGGGTGGCAAGCGCCTGAATGTCGGCAAGTGTCGAGACACCAGGGACACCCGTGAGGTCGATCTTGTCAGCGTCCGCCTGCAGGAAGTCGCCGATCACATCGGCGCCGCCGCCGGTGGCGTAGACAAAAATGTCCGCACCGGCCCCGCCGTTCAAGCCATCGTTGCCGGCGCCGCCGCTCAGCGCGTCATTGCCGCTGTTGCCGGACAGTTGGTCGTTGCCGTTGGAGCCGATGATCGTGTCGTTGAAGTTCGACCCGGAAACGTTGGTCACTCCCACAATAGTGTCGTGCCCGACCGATCCGTCGCCGTCCGCGGACCCGTTTGCGAGGTTGACCACTACGCCAGAGGTCGCATTCGCAAACAGCAACTGGGTGCTGCCGTTTCCGGTAATGAGATCGTTGCCGGCAAAGCCTTGGAAGGAGTTGAAACCGACGAAGCCGGTCGCATCGTAAATGTCGGAAAAGTTGCTGCCGTAGACGCTGTTGACACCGGCGAACGTGTCATGCCCGACCGACACGTCACCCGTTGCCGAGCCGGCGTTCAGGCTGACGGTGACGCCGCCGGTGGCATTCGTATAGATCAGCCGCGTGCTGCCGTTGCCGGTGATGGCATCATCGCCGCCGAGGCCTTCGAACTGGTTGAAGGTGCCATTGTTGCCGATATTGAGCGCACCGGCCTGGCCGTAGCCGATCGCCACATAGGTGTCGGCATAGCCGGTGCCCTGGATGCCCTCGACCGAGCGCAGCGTATCGGTGCCGACCGAAGCGTCGCCGGTCGCCGTGCCCGCCGCCATGTCGACGCTCACGCCGCTCGTGACCGTGCTGAGGCTGTTGTAGATGGCAACGTCGAAGCCGCCGCGGCCGTCGATGTAGTCGTCGCCGCCGAGACCGGTGAAGTTGTTGTTGAAGCTGCTGCCCAGCAGCGCGTCGGAGAACGTCGAGCCCTGCACCGCATTGACGCCGGTGAAGCTGTCGGTGCCTTCGGTCGCGCCCGTGGCGCTGCCGGCCACCGTGACTGCATTGGTCGTCCCGATGACGCTGGTCTCGAGGTCGACGCTGACGCTCGAGGCCGCGATCTGGTAGTTCAGACGGGTGGAGCCGTTGCCGATGATGGTATCGTCGCCGCCGGCGCCGGCGAAGTCGTTGAAGGTGCCGGAGGAGCCGACATTGGTCGCGCCCGCCTGACCGAACCCGGTCGCATCGAACGTATCGTCGAAATTGGTGCCGCGGGCGGCCTCGACGTTGCGAATCGTATCCGTGCCGACCGTCGCGTCGCCGTTCACAATGCCCGCGGCCAGGTGAACATAGATACCCGACGTGGTCGTCGTGTCCGAATTGTAGGTGACCTGATCGTAGCCGCCGCGGCCATCGATATAGTCGTCGCCGCCGCGACCCTCATAAGTCTCGTAGGTGAAGGCGGCATTGTCGCTGCCGTAGAACGTGTCGTTGGAGGCAGAACCCCAGACCGTCGAGACGTTGGAGAAGGTGTCGTGGCCGACGGAGGCGTCGCCATCCGCGGTCCCCGCCCCGATATCGATCGTGACCGCGCTGGTTGCTCCCAGATAGGACAGTCGCGTGACCGCCTGCCCCAGGGCGTTGAGATCGCCGACGACGATGTCGTCGCCGCCGCGCCCCTCGAACTCGCTCTGACCGGCGGCGACGCCAGGTAGACCGGTCGAGCCGGTAAACCCGGCCGCATTGAACGTGTCGGCATAGTTGCTGCCGAGGATGCCCTCGACATTCGTCAGCAGGTCCGTTCCGACGCCCGCTCCGCTGACCGAGCCTCCCGCGAGATTGGCGGTGATGCCGCCGGTCGCATCGCCGTAATCGGTGCGATCGAAGCCCTGGCCGCCGTCCAGCAGATCGTTGCCGCCAAGGCCTTGCAGGACGTCGTTGCCGCCGAGGCCACTCAGGCTGTCGGCATAGACCGTGCCGACCAGCGTGTTCGGATTGGCGTCGCCGATCAGGTGAACGCCCGGGGCGAAGATGAAGTCGGCAGCCGTGAGGTTCGACAAAGTCACGTTCTGCAGCGTCAGGCTGTCGCCATTGCCGAAATTGATGAACGTGTTCGACCCCTGCTGCGAGGCGATCGCCTGGACGTCGGCGAGGTTGTAGATGCCCGCGCCCGAAAGGTCGATCTTGTCAGCTTGCCCGTGCGAGAAGTCGCCGATGAAATCGGCGCCGCCGCCGCTCACATACACGAACGTGTCGGCACCGGCGTTGCCGAGCAGATTGTCGGCACCGCTGCCTCCCTTCAGCGTATCGTTGAAGCCCGATCCGGACACGCCGTTCACGCCACCGGTGATGGTGTCATGCCCGACCGAGGCATCCCCACTGACGGTGCCGCCGGCAAGATCGACAACAACGCCGCCGGTTGCGTTGGCGAACAGCAGCTGCGTGCTGCCGTTGCCGGTGATGAGGTCGTTGCCGGCAAGACCCTGGAAGGAATTGAAGCCGACGAAGCCGGTCGCGTCGTACGCGTCGGCGAAATTGCTGCCATAGACGCTGTTGACGCCCGTGAAGCTGTCATGCCCGACCGATACGTCACCCGTTGCCGAGCCGGCGTTCAGGCTGACGGTGACGCCGCCGGTGGCATTCGTGAAGAGCAGCCGTGTACTGCTGTTGCCGGTGATCTGGTCATCGCCGCCGAGGCCTTCGAACTGGTTGAAATTGCCGAACGAGCCGGCATTGGCGCCGGCGGCGTTGAAGCCCGTCGCCACATAGGTGTCGGCATAGCCGGTGCCCTGAATGCCCTCGATCGAGCGTAGCGTATCCGTGCCGATCGAAGCGTCGCCGGTTGCCGTGCCCGCGGCCATGTCGACGTTCACACCGCTCGTGACCGTGCTGAGGCTGTTGTAGATGGCAACGTCGAAGCCGCCGCGGCCGTCGATGTAGTCGTCGCCGCCGAGACCGGTGAAGTTGTTGTTGAAGCTGCTGCCCAGCAGCGTGTCGGAGAACGTCGAGCCCTGTACCGCGTTGACGCCGGTGAAGCTGTCGGTGCCTTCGGTCGCGCCCGTGGCGCTGCCGGCCACCGTGACTGCATTGGTCGTCCCGATGACGCTGGTCTCGAGGTCGACGCTGACGCTCGAGGCCGCGATCTGGTAGTTCAGACGGGTGGAGCCGTTGCCGATGATGGTGTCGTCGCCGCCGGCGCCGGCGAAGTCGTTGAAGGTGCCGGAGGAGCCAACATTGGTCGCGCCGATCTGGCCAAACCCGGTCGTATCGAACGTATCGTCGAAATTGGTGCCGCGGGCGGCCTCGACGTTGCGAATCGTATCCGTGCCGACCGTCGCGTCGCCGTTCACAATGCCCGCGGCCAGGTGAACATAGATACCCGACGTGGTCGTCGTGTCCGAATTGTAGGTGACCTGGTCGTAGCCGCCGCGGCCATCGATATAGTCGTCGCCGCCGCGACCCTCATAAGTCTCGTAGGTGAAGGCGGCATTGTCGCTGCCGTAGAACGTGTCGTTGGAGGCAGAACCC
>NZ_JALBGZ010000109.1:0-12044 GCF_023006515.1 Bradyrhizobium sp. PRIMUS42 | reverse complement strand
CACAAGCGCAACCCGGTCGCCGCTGCCAGTGCGCTGGGCGCCGCTACAATGGCGCCGCAGCTTGCCGCGACGATTTTTGCTGCTCAAGTGCAGGACCACGAGCGCAGCGCCGGCCCCTGGCACGCAGAATGGCCGACGCTGCCGCAATTGATGCTGGTCACCTCGGGGGCGCTTGCCGCCGTCGTCGACATCGCCGAAGGACTCGATGTCGATGCCGCGCGCATGCGCAGCAATCTCGAGGCGACGCATGGGCTGATCATGGCGGAAGCGGTCACCTTTGCGCTGGCCGACAAGATCGGCAAGAGCGATGCGCATCACCTGATCGAGGCCGCCAGCAAGCGCGCGGTCGCCGAGAAGAAGCATCTGCGCGAGGTGCTGTCAGCCGATTCGCAGGTCGCCGCGCATCTCGCACCGGAAAAAATTGCGGCATTGTTCGAGCCGATGGCCTATCAAGGTGCGTCGCAGGCGCTGATCGACCGCCTGCTCGACAGCCTCGAGCGTGAATAAAACGGAGACGCCATCATGCCCATGATCGATGCCGACGGTTGCCTGCTCAACGTCTCCGTCGAGGGCCGCGACGGCGGGCCGACCTTGATGCTGTCCAATTCGCTCGGCTGCACGCTGCAGATGTGGGAGCCGCAGATGAAGGCGCTGACGCAGGTGTTCCGCGTCATCCGCTACGACCGCCGCGGCCACGGCAAGTCCAACGTTCCGCCCGGCCCCTACACGATGGAGCGCTTCGGCCGCGACGTGCTCGCGATCCTCGACGACCTCAACATCGAGAAGGTGCATTGGTGCGGCCTGTCGATGGGCGGTATGGTCGGGCAATGGCTGGGCGCCAACGCACCGGAACGCTTCGGCAAGCTGATTCTCGCCAACACCTCCTGCTATTATGCCGAGCCGACCAAATGGCTGGAGCGCATCGACGCGGTGAAGAAAGGCGGCATCGCGGCAGTTGCGGATGCCGTGATCGCAGGCTGGCTGACGCAGGACTTCCGCGAGCGCGAGCCTGAGATCGCCGCGAGGATGAAGTCGATGCTGCTCGCCTCCCCGGTCGAAGGTTATCTCGCCTGCTGCGAGGCGCTGTCGACGCTCGATCAGCGCGAACTGCTTGCCAAGATCAAGAGTCCGACGCTGGTGATCGCTGGCCGCCACGACATGGCGACGCCGATCTCGGCGGGAGAGTTGATACGCTCGAACATTCCCGGCGCCAGCATGACCATCATCGACGCGGCGCACATTTCCAACGTAGAGCAGCCGCATGCGTTTACGGATGCGGTGGTGGGATTCCTGACGCAGCGCTGATCTCACAACGCGTCATTGCGAGCGCAGCGAAGCAATCCAGAAATCCTACCGCGGCGACAGTCTGGATTGCTTCTCTGCGCTCGCAATGACGAGAGGAGGATAGAATGGACGACCAGAAGCGCCGCGATGCCGGCATGAGCGTGCGCCGAAAGGTGCTGGGCAATGCCTGGGTCGACAAGTCGATTACCAACCGCAATGCCTTCAACACCGACTTCCAGGACCTGATTACGCGCTACGCCTGGGGCGAAATCTGGACGCGGCCGCATTTCGACGAGCGCACGCGGCGCGTGCTGGTGATCGGCACCATGGTCGCGCTCGGGCAATGGGACGAATTCCGCCTGCACGTGCGCGCGGCGCTCGCCGAGGGCGGCTTCACCCCCGACGACATCAAGGAAGTCCTGCTGCAGCAGGCGATCTATTGCGGCGTGCCGGCCGCGAACCACGCCGTGAAGGAGGCCTCAGCGATTGTGCAGGAGCTCGGCCTGCTCAAGACCTAGCGGCTGAAGACTCGGCGGCGCGACGTTCTCGACGATCTTCGGCGCAGGCTCGGGCCGTTCGATCACCACCACGATGGCAGCGCCGAGCAAGAGCAGCAGCTCGGTGGCATGGAGCCGGAGCGCGGCCATCTCGCCGACCTTCGAAGCCATCACCATGCTGGCAAACGAGATCAGGCTGCCGATCGCGAGCGCAATGCCGAGCGCCTCGTCGCTGCCGCCGCCCTTGCGGGCGCGGGGGATGCACAGAAGCACGAGGTAGATCGCAAAGAACGCCACCACGGTCATCCGGCCCAGCGCCAACAGCCAGGCGGCCCGCACCGTGCTCATCCCTGCCATCTCGAGATGGTCGCTGAGGAAAAGCGCAACTGCGACGCTCGGGCGCTCAAAGAGGCCGTGCACCGGCGCGACCATGATGTTGAAGGCAACGAGGCTCCAGGCCGGGATGAAATAGGCCGCCAGCAGCGCGCCGTTGACTGAGCCGATCCGCCAATTCCCGAACATGCCGCTTCCCACTTGATTTGCCGAAGACCTTCGACGGAAGGCAGCGGCTTTACGGGAGCTAACTCGCATCAGACTGTGGCGGCAATTTAAACCCTTTGTTTACCTTAATTGCCCGGCTGAGCCCCAAAAAAAGACCCCGCCTCTCGGCGGGGCCCTCTTCACCCTCTTTATGCTTGGGCTCCCAGATTACTTGTCCTGCTGACCACCCTGCTGCTGGCCGGGGCGATCGCCCTGACGCATCGGATCGTCCTGCTGCTGCTGTCCAGGTTTCTGACCGCCACCCTGCTGCTGGCCCGGCTGTTGACCTGGGCGCTGCTGGCCGGGGTTCTGACTCTGCTGACCCGGATTCTGGTTCTGCTGCTTCGTCATTCGGGGAACTCCATTGTTGGACGTCAGAGGCGAGATAACGGCCGCCATCCATTTTGGTTGCCCGCGGAACCCGGTTCCTCGCAGTTGCGGAACCCCAAGGCCAAATGACCTCTGTACAAGACCTTCTGGCGCAGTGTGACCAGTTGCAGCCGCCAGTTCCCTCCTGTTACAAAACCGGAAGAATGCCTAAGGGCTGCCGGGGCCCAAGAAAACCACACTCCAACCCACTCTCCTCAGAGCTCCCTTTGAGCCCGCGTCAGGTTTGGTACGGCAGCCCATGGATTATTTCACCCAGCAGCTCATCAACGGCCTCGTCCTGGGCTCGATCTACGGCCTGATCGCCATCGGCTACACGATGGTCTACGGCATCGTCGGCATGATCAACTTCGCCCATGGCGACGTCTTCATGATCGGCGGCTTCATTGCCCTGATCACCTTCCTGATCCTGATCTCGTTCGGGCTGACCGCGATCCCGCTGATCCTGCTGGTCGTGCTGCTGGTCTCGATGGCGATCACGGCGCTCTATGGCTGGACCATCGAGCGCATCGCCTACCGGCCGCTGCGCCATTCCTTTCGCCTCGCCCCGATGCTGTCGGCGATCGGCATGTCCTTCGTTCTGACCAACTATTCGCAGGTGGCGCAGGGCGCCCGCGTCAAGCCGATCCCGCCCTTCATCACCGGCGGCTACACCCTGCATGAGAGCACGGATGGCTTCGTGATCCAGCTCTCCAACATCCAGATCATGGTGGTCGTCACCACCGTCGTGCTGCTGGCGCTCTTCACCTGGCTGGTGTCGCGCACCCGGCTCGGGCGCGACATGCGCGCCTGCGAGCAGGACCAGACCATGGCGGCGCTGCTCGGCGTCGACGTCGACCGCACCATCTCCATGACCTTCGTGATCGGCGCCGCGCTCGCCGCGGTCGCCGGCCTGATGTACCTGCTTTACTACGGGACGGTCGATTTCTTCATGGGCTTCGTCGCCGGCATCAAGGCGTTCACCGCGGCCGTGCTCGGCGGCATCGGCTCGCTGCCGGGCGCCATGCTCGGCGGCCTTGCGATCGGCCTGATCGAGACGTTCTGGTCGGCCTATTTCTCGGTCGGGTACAAGGACGTCGCGGCGTTCTCGATCCTGATCGTCGTGCTGATCTTCATGCCGACCGGCCTGCTCGGTCGTCCCGAAGTCGAAAAAGTCTGACGGGACGCGCGCGTGACAGCTCCCTCGCCCATGACGGCCAAACCTGCAACGGGCATCCCCTCCATCCTGAAGACGGCTTTCATCAACGCGCTGGTCGCGCTGGTGCTGTTCTCGTTGATGGTCGGCATCCGCACCGAGGCGGGCTCTTCCGGCCAGCTCACCTATTGGACGCGCTTCGGCGAACTTGCCTCCCTCGTCGGTGCGGTATTCGGCGGCTCGATCGTGATCGAGCTGTTGCGGCAATGGATCGGCCCCTCCGGTGCCGAGAATCTGGTGCCGCCGGCGATGAAGAGCGGCATGACGTTCATCGGCCGCTACCTCGCGCCGGCGCTTCTGATCTTCACGCTCCTGGTGCCGGTGATCTTCTATAACCAGCGCTACATCCTCGACCTCGCGATCCTCGTGCTCACCTATGTCATGCTGGGCTGGGGACTGAACGTCGTGGTCGGGCTCGCCGGCCTGCTCGATCTCGGCTACGTCGCTTTCTATGCGGTCGGCGCCTATTCCTACGGACTGCTTGCAACCAATTTCGGCTGGTCGTTCTGGATCTGCCTGCCGCTCGCCGGCATCCTCGCAGCGTTCTGGGGCGTGCTTCTCGGCTTTCCCGTGCTACGCCTGCGCGGCGACTATCTTGCCATCGTGACGCTCGCCTTCGGCGAGATCATCCGCCTCGTCATCATCAACTGGCAGGATCTCACCGGCGGGCCCAACGGCGTCTCCGGCATTCCCCGCCCCACCTTCTTCGGCATCCCACTCGACAACAGCGATGACGGGCTCGCCGCCAAGCTCGGCATCGAATATTCGCCGACGCACCGTATCGTCTTCCTGTTCTATCTGATCCTGGCACTTGCGCTGCTCACCAACTGGGCGACAATCCGCCTGCGCCGCTTGCCGATCGGGCGGGCCTGGGAAGCCTTGCGCGAGGACGAGGTCGCCTGCCGCGCGCTCGGCATCAACACCACCACCACCAAGCTCACGGCGTTCGCGACGGGGGCGATGTTCGGCGGCTTTGCCGGCGCGTTCTTCGCCACCCGCCAAGGCTTCATCAGCCCGGAATCCTTCACCTTCCAGGAATCGGCGCTGGTGCTCGCCATCGTCGTCCTCGGCGGCATGGGCTCGCAGCTCGGCGTCGCGCTGGCCGCGCTCGCCATGATCGGCGGTTTCGAACTGTTCCGCAGCCTCGAAACCTATCGCATGCTGGTATTCGGCATGGCCATGGTGCTGATCATGATCTGGCGGCCGCGCGGCCTGATCGGCCATCGCGCGCCCACCGTGTATCTGACCAAGGCGAAAGCGATCTCCTCCGACCTCGTCAAAGAAGGGCACGGATGAGCGGCGACAAGATTCTTAGCGTCGACCGGCTCGCCATGCGCTTCGGCGGCATCGTTGCCGTGCAGGACCTTTCTTTCGCCGCCGAGCGGAAGAAGATCACCGCGCTGATCGGACCGAACGGCGCCGGCAAGACCACGGTGTTCAACTGCATCACCGGCTTCTACAAACCGAGCGGCGGCGCCATCCGCCTCACCCATGACGACGGCAGGACGATCGCGCTGGAGCGGCTGAACGATTTTCGCATCGCCAAGCAAGCCAAGGTGGCCCGCACCTTCCAGAACATTCGGCTGTTTCCCGGCATGACCGCGCTGGAAAACCTGATGGTGGCGCAGCACAACGCGCTGATGCGCGCCTCCGGCTTCACTTTCCTCGGCCTCATCGGCGCGCCCGGCTATCGCGATGCCGAGAAGCGCGCGATTGATCTCGCCACCGACTGGCTCAAGCGGGTCAACCTGCTCGACCGCGCCGACGATGCCGCCGGCAATTTCGCCTATGGCGATCAGCGCCGGCTCGAGATCGCGCGCGCCATGTGCACCGAGCCCGCCCTGTTATGCCTGGACGAGCCCGCCGCCGGCCTCAATGCGCGCGAGAGCGCGGCCTTGAGCGCGCTTCTGCTCTCGATCAGAGACGAGCTCGGTACCTCGATCCTCCTGATCGAGCACGACATGTCGGTGGTGATGGAAATCTCCGACCACATCGTGGTGATGGACCATGGCGTCAAGATCGCGGAAGGCACGCCGCGCGAGGTCCGCGACGATCCCAAGGTGATCGCCGCCTATCTCGGCGCCGACGAGGAAGAGGCGGCAGCCGTGATGGAGGGCGGCTCGTGACGCCGGCGCCCTCCCCTCTGCTCGCGATCCGGGGCTTGCGCGCCGCCTACGGCAAGATCGAGGCGCTGAAGGGCGTCGACGTCGAGATCAATGCCGGCGAGATCGTCGCGCTGATCGGCGCCAACGGCGCCGGCAAGTCGACGCTGATGATGACGATCTTCGGCAAGCCGCGCGCCCGCGCCGGCCAGATCCTGTATGAAGGCCGCGACATCACCGACGTCCCCACCCACGAGATCGCGCATTTGCGCATCGCGCAATCGCCCGAGGGCCGCCGCATCTTCCCGCGCATGAGCGTGGCGGAAAACCTCCAGATGGGGGCGGATGCCACCGAATGCACCGAGGCCGAACGCGAGGCGACGCTCCAACGCGTCTTCACGCTGTTTCCGCGCCTGAAGGAACGCTACGCCCAGCGCGGCGGAACCCTGTCCGGCGGCGAGCAGCAGATGCTGGCGATCGGCCGCGCCTTGATGAGCCGCCCCCGCCTGCTCCTGCTCGACGAGCCCTCGCTTGGCCTGGCGCCGCTGATCGCGCGTCAGATTTTCGATGCGATCCGCACGCTGAACCGGCAGGACGGCCTGACCGTCCTGATCGTCGAGCAGAACGCCAACCACGCCCTCAAGCTTGCCCATCGCGGCTATGTCATGGTCAACGGCCTGATCACGCTGGCCGGCACCGGCGCCGAATTGTTGCAGCGCCCCGAGATTCGCGCCGCCTACCTGGAAGGCGGCCGGCACGGCTGACCGAGCCGCAAGCCCGCCCCGCGTGCGGCCGAATGTGGCGAGATATCTGCGCCAATGCCCGTATTTTGCCGGTGACTTCTCCTCGAATTCATTCAAGAATGGCGCCGGTTTGGACCGGGCATGCCCGGCAACTTCCACAGGCGACCACCCGCGAGGTATCTCATGAAATCACTGAAGCTCATCGGTCTGGCATTCGGCGCATCGCTCGCGCTGTCGAGCGCGGCATTCGCGCAGGATGTCACCGTCGCAGTCGCAGGCCCGATGACCGGCGGCGAGTCCGCCTTCGGCCGCCAGATGAAGAACGGCGCCGAAATGGCCGTGGCCGATATCAATGCCGCCGGCGGCGTCAACGGCAAGAAGCTCGCGCTGTCCGTCGAGGACGACGCTTGCGACCCGAAACAAGCGCGCTCGATCGCCGAAAAGATCGCCGGCGCGAAGATCCCCTTCGTCGCCGGGCATTATTGCTCGTCGTCGTCGATTCCGGCCTCGGAAGCCTATGCCGACGGCAACGTGCTCCAGATCACGCCGGCCTCGACCAACCCGCTGTTCACCGAGCGCAAGCTCTGGAACGTGGCGCGCGTCTGCGGCCGTGACGATCAGCAGGGCCTGATCGCGGCGCAGTACATCGCCAAGAACTACAAGGGTAAGAACATCGCGATCCTCAACGACAAGACCACCTACGGCAAGGGTCTGGCCGACGAGACCAAGAAGGCGCTCAACAAGGCCGGCGTCACCGAGAAGATGTACGAGTCCTACAACAAGGGCGACAAGGACTTCAACGCGATCGTCTCGCGTCTGAAGCGCGACAACATCGACCTCGTCTATGTCGGCGGTTACCATCAGGAGAGCGGCCTGATCCTGCGTCAGATGCGCGACCAGGGCCTCAAGACCGTGCTGATGGCCGGCGACGCGCTCGCCGACAAGGAGTACGCCTCCATCACCGGCCCGGCTGGCGAAGGCACGTTGTTCACCTTCGGCCCCGATCCGCGCAACAAGCCGACCGCGAAGAAGATCGTCGAGGCTTTCAAGGCCAAGAACATCGACCCCGAGGGCTACACCCTCTACACCTATGCGGCGATGCAGGTGTGGTCGCAGGCGGCCAAGAAGGCCGGCTCCACCGACGCCAAGAAGGTCATGGAAGCGATCAAGGCCGGTAAGTGGGACACCGTGATCGGCCCGATCGAGTATGACGCCAAGGGCGATATCAAGCAGCTCGACTACGTCGTCTACAAATGGGATGCCAAAGGCGGCTACTCCGAGATCAAGGGCAACGGCACCTGAGCGCGCCTGCCGGGCCTGAAGGCTGCCATCCAATCATCACCACGCCCCGGCTTGCCCGGGGCGTTTCTTTTTGCGGGAGGGTCAGACGGCTGCAGGCAGTTCGCCGCCGGCCGCGGCCTGGGCTTTCCGCAGCGCTTGCAGGAGGTCGTTCGGCCGAAACGGCTTTTGCAGGCAGACCACGTTGGCGAGGTGTGGCGCCTGGTCCATGAAATCCAGCGTCGTCATCCCGGACACCGCCACGACCGGCAGCCCCGGCACACGTTCGCGCAGGGTCGCGATGACGTCGACGCCGCTGGTGTCGCCAAGGAAAATATCGACGATCGCCGCATCAAAGGGGCTTTCCGTGAAGGTTTTCAGCCCGGCCGCGCCGCTTTCGGCCTCGGCAACCTCGTATTGGTTGACCCGAAGCACGATCGCGACCATCGCGCGCACGGCCTTCTGGTCGTCGATGATGAGAACGCGAGGCATGGGAACAACTCCCGCAGATCGATCAATTCGTGTGATTCAAACCTGGAACCCGCCGCGGCGGGAGGGCATTATGACACCGCCCCAGTAAAGCGCATCTTACCCGGTCCCTACTCCGCGTTCTCACCAAAATTAAGTAAGCTGTAACCTTCGGTTGAGTCGTCGCTGCAACGGTTCACGACACGCGCCCGCAACGGGCTACCGTGGAGGTCGGAAGGTCAAGTCTGCCGGATCTTGGAACTTCGGGATGCTCAAAACGGGTTTGCAAGAGATGAACGCGCCTACGATCGACCGAAGCACATTTCTTTCAACGCTGCCGGCCACGTCAGCCGACCGGACCGCGGCATTGTGGATCGTCGGCGTCTCCTCGATCCTGTTCGCACTGGCCGTTCCGTTCGCAGGTATCCCGCTGCCGCCGGTCCCCGCCTTCGTCGCGAGCTATCAATCCGCCCTGGCCGTGAGCGACATCATCACGGCAGTGTTGCTGCTGTCGCAGTTTTCGGTGCTGCGGACCCGCGCACTGCTGTGGCTGTCGACGGGCTACCTGTTCACCGCCGCGGCAGCGCTGGTTCATGCCCTCACCTTCCCCGGCCTGTTCACACCGACCGGGCTGTTCGGCGCCGGCAGCCAGACCACCGTCTGGCTCTATATGATCTGGCACGGCGGCTTCCCGCTGTTCGTGCTGGGCTATGCCTGGCTGAAGGAAAAGGACGGCGGCCCCAGGATCCGGGGCGCAACAAGCAGCCCGATCTACGCCATCGTGCTCGGCGTCGTCGCGACCATGGCCGCCTTCACCTGGATTGTCACCGTCCAGCACGATCTGTTGCCGGTCCTGCTCCGCGACGGCCGTTACACACCGACCATGATCGGGGTCGTATCCTTCGTGTGGTCACTGAGCTTCGCTGCGCTCGTTTCGCTGTGGTTCCGCCGCCCGCATTCGGTGATCGACATCTGGCTCATGGTGGTGATGTGCGCATGGCTGTTCGACATCGCGCTGTCTGCAATCGTCAACGTCGCGCGCTTCGATCTCGGTTTCTACGCCGGCCGTCTCTATGGCCTCTGCGCGTCGAGCTTCGTGCTCGCGGTGCTGCTGATCGAGAACGTCCGCCTTCAGGCCCGGACGGTGGGCCTCGTCGGCAGGCTGCGCGAGCAATCGGCGTCGGATCGCGACTTCTACGGCAAGCGCCTCGCGCTGTACGGCGCCGTCGTCGAATCCTCCAACGACGCCATCATCACGAAGACGCTCGACGGCATCATCACCGGGTGGAACAAGGCCGCCGAGCACTTGTTCGGCTATTCCGCCACGGAGGCCGTCGGCAGGTCGATCGACATTATCGTGCCCACGGAGCGAAAGGGCGAAGTCCGGAGTATCCTCAACCGGATCGCCGACAACGAGACGATTGCGCAGCACGAGACGGTGCGGATTCGCAAGGACGGCCGCGCGCTCGACGTTGTCCTGAATGTTTCGCCATTGAGGTCGGACAACGGAGAGATCATCGGCGCTTCCAAGATCGCCCATGACATCACCGAGGAGAAGCAGGCGCAGGAGAAGCTTCGCCGCGAGATCGAGGAACGCCAGCGCATCTTCGAGACGTCGCAGGATCTGATCCTGGTCACTGACGGCTTCGGCAATTTCATCCAGGTCAGCCCGAGCGTGAAGGACATCCTCGGCTTCAGCCCGGAAGACATGATCGGGCACAGTGCGACCGAGTTCATCCACCCAGACGACCTCGACAAGACGCGGGAGGAGATGCGCGCGGCGCGGCGCGGCGCGGTCAAGCGCAGCTTCGAGGCTCGCTATTATCACTACGACGGTCACGAGGTCACGCTGAACTGGATGGGCACTTGGTCCGAGCCGGTGAAGCGCCATTTCTTCATCGGCCGAGATCTGACGGAGAAGCAGGCCGCCGAAGCCCAGTTCCGGCAGGTCCAGAAGATGGACTCCATCGGCCAGTTGACCGGCGGCGTCGCCCACGACTTCAACAACGTGCTGACCGTCATCACCGGCACGATCGGCATTCTCAGCGACGCCGTCGCCGACCGGCCCGAGCTTGCCGCCATCACCAAGCTGATCGACGACGCCGCCGAACGCGGCGCGCAGCTGACCAAGCATCTGCTCGCCTTCGCCCGCAAGCAGCCGCTGCAGCCGCGCGAGATCGACGTCAACGCGCTGGCGCTCGAAGCCGCCAAGCTGCTGCACCCGACGCTGGGCGAGCAGATCACGATCATGCCGCAGCTTACCGAGGACGCCTGGCCGACGCTGGTCGACCCTGGCCAGCTCTCCACCGCGATCCTCAATCTCGCATTGAACGCGCGCGATGCCATGCCCGACGGCGGCACCCTGGTGCTGGAGACCCGCAACATCTTCCTCGACGACGGCTATGCCAGCATGAACCCCGACGTCGTCGCCGGCAATTACGTGATGATTGCCGTCAGCGACACCGGCAGCGGAATTCCGCCGGACCTGATCGACCGGGTCTTCGACCCGTTCTTCACCACCAAGGAGGTCGGCAAGGGCACCGGCCTCGGCTTGAGCATGGTGTTCGGTTTCGTCAAGCAGTCGGGCGGCCACATCAAGATCTACAGCGAGGTAGGCCACGGCACGAGCGTGAAGATCTACCTGCCGCGCTCGACCGGGGTGCAGGAGACCGATTTCGAGGTGCTCCAGAACGCGCCCATCACCGGCGGCAACGAGAGGATCCTGATCGTCGAGGATGACGCGCTGGTGCGGCAATATGTTGTGACGCAGGTCAAGAGCCTCGGCTATACCGCGCTCGAGGCCGCCAACGGCGCGGATGCCCTCACCATCATCGACAGCGACAAGGCCATCGACCTGCTCTTCACCGACATCATCATGCCGGGCAACATGAATGGCCGCCAGCTTGCCGACGAAGCGGTCCGGCGCCGCCCCGACCTCAAGACGCTGTTCACCTCGGGCTACACCGAAAATGCCATCGTCCATCATGGCCGGCTCGATTCCGGCGTGTTGCTGCTGGCCAAGCCCTACCGCAAGTCCGAGCTCGCCAAGATGCTCAGAACGGCGCTGGCCAGTTGAGCCCGCGACCTCTCTGCGCTATCGCAGAGGCGAACTCCTTCGAGCTCGCGAGGCCAGTTTGAACAACCTCCTCACCGATATCGCCGGCGTCCGCGTCGGTCATGCCGAGGATGCCAAAGTCGCCTCCGGCACGACCGCGATCATCTTCGATTCCCCGGCGGTCGCGGCCATCGATGTTCGCGGCGGCGGCCCGGGCACGCGCGAGGTCTCGCTGCTCGACGTCGCCAATACGGTCGAGCGGATCGACGCGATCGCACTCTCCGGCGGCTCCGCCTTCGGTCTCGATGCCGGTGGCGGCGTACAGGCTTGGCTCGCCGAACAGGGCCGCGGTTTCAGGGTAAGGGAGGCTGTGATCCCCGTCGTCCCCGGCGCGATCGTGTTCGACCTGCTCAACGGCGGCGATAAGGCCTGGGGCCGCTTTTCGCCCTATCGCGACCTCGGCTACGCCGCTGCGGCTTCCGCCGGCGCCGACTT
>NZ_JALBGZ010001099.1:0-1436 GCF_023006515.1 Bradyrhizobium sp. PRIMUS42 | reverse complement strand
CCCTCGCTGCCGCCGGTACGCCGGCGCGCCTGCCGGCGCTGCCGGCCTCTCCCTTTGCCTCGACGTCCGGAGCCATCCATGCCTGAGCTCAATCTCACCAGCGCACCCGCCCATCTGCGCCACGGCTCGAACATCGGCCAGCCGCTGACCCGCCGTGACGGCGTCCTCAAGGTCACGGGGCAGGCGACCTATGCCGCCGACAATCATCCGCCCGGCATGCTGTTCGCGGTGATCGCCGTTTCCAGCATCGCGCGTGGCCGCGTGACCTCGCTCGATGTCGCCGCCGCCAAGCGGCATCCCGGCGTCGTGGACGTGATGACGCCGGATCACAAGCCGCAGCTCGCGATCGATCCGGAGATCAAGACCAATCCGTTCGTGTTCCGGATGGAGGCGTTGCAGAGCCACGAAGTCCGTTATGCCAACCAGCCCATCGCGGTCGTGATCGCGGAAACGCTGGAGGCGGCGACGGAAGGTGCGGTGCTGCTGGCACCGCGCTACGAAACGCTGCCTCCGCTGGTCGGGCTCGACGCCGGCGAAAGCTTCGTGCCGCCCGTTGTCGGCGTCGGCAACCCTACCGAAAATCATCGCGGCGATGTCGAGGCGGGCCTTGCTTCGGCCGAGAAGCGGATCGATGCGATCTACGAGACACCGCCTCAATATCACAACGCGATGGAGCCGCATGCGATCGTGGTTCACTGGGATGGCGACAGGCTGTCCGTGGACATGCCGACCCAAGGTCTGATGCTGTCGCTCGCGCGCATTGCCGAGCTGTTCGGCATCGCGCACGACAAGATCCACATCCGCAGTCCCTTCCTCGGCGGCGGCTTCGGCTCGAAGGGGCTCATGGGCGGTCCGCCGGTCCTCGGCATCATGGCTGCCAAGCTGGTGGGCAGGCCGGTCAAGCTGGTGCTGCGCCGTGAGCAGATGTATGGGCCGGTCGGTCACCGTGCCCCGACCCGCCAGCGCCTGCGCATCGGCGCGGATGGCGAGGGACGTCTGACCGCGCTCGATCACCATGCGCGGACCGTGTCGAGCACGTTCGATGATTTCTACGAGCCCGCGGCCGATGCCTCGCACACGCTCTATGCGGCGCCGGCGATCCGCACCTCGCATGACGCCGTACGTGTCAACACCGGCACGCCACTGTTCATGCGCGCGCCTGGCGAGGCGACCGGTTCGATTGCGCTGGAGAGCGCGATCGACGAGATGGCCTGGGCCTGCGGCATGGACCCGCTCGCCTTCCGCCTCAAGAACTACGCCGAGCGCGAGCCGATCAGCGGCAAGCCGTTCTCGTCAAAAGCGCTACGCGCCTGTTACGAGCAGGGCGCGGCGCGCTTCGGCTGGGCGAAGCGTTCGCTGCAGCCGCGATGGATAAAAAGCATCGGGGATCAGCGCCTCGACCTTGCGCCGCAGCCGATTCCAGCTCCCGACAAATC
>NZ_JALBGZ010001098.1:0-1436 GCF_023006515.1 Bradyrhizobium sp. PRIMUS42 | reverse complement strand
CGGTGTCCGCGACCTCGTCAAGGTCAACGTGCTCCTGACCCGCGCCTCCGACGTTGCCGCCATGAACGCGCTCTATGCCGGCGCCTTCGGCCCGCCGCCTTACCCGGCGCGCACCACTTGCGTGGTGCAGGCCCTGCCCAACCCGAAGATGCTGATCGAGATCGAGGCGGTGGCCTCGCTGTCGAAGTGAGCCGCGCGTGTGGCTTGTCGGGCACGCGGCCAAACCAAATGCGCGGCCGCGACTGACATGTCCGTGAACTGCCGCCCCCCGGCTTGCAAAGAACCTGCTTTTACCGCACGAATTTTCGGATCCCACGTTCCCACAAGGAGATACTTCATGCGTCGCGTTCTCGCGCTCTGTGCCGTTGCCGGCATTGCCACCTCCGTCTTTGCCGTGCCGGCCTCGGCTGCGGTCGGCTATTACGTGATCCGCTGGGACAACACCGGCATCTGCCAGGTCTGGAACGAGGACCTGAAGTACAAGCCGTTCCAGTTTGGGGTGTCGACCTACAAGGTCGTCAGCAAGCCTCTCCCGACGTTCCAGGCCGCCTCCGACCTCCAGATCAAGTTGCGCGCCGAGCGTCGCTGCACGCTCTAGGCTTGACGCGACAAAACGGTTTTCAAGGCGGATCGCGCGAGCGGTCCGCCTTTTCGCTTTTGCAGGACCTTCGCGTTTTTCGGCGGAAATCAGCCATGCCCCGCGCGCGTGCGTTGAACCTGATCAGCGCGTGGAACTACTCACATCTTGTCCGGCGCGCATCCCCAGAGCGTCCGGCACCAGCCCTCCCCGCATTGCCGGGAGGCGCATCACATCATTCATTTGAGGAGCTAATCATGCGTCGTATTTCCGTGCTGTGCGCTTCCGCGGGCCTTGCCGTCACCGCGTTCGTCGCTGCGAGCCCTGCACAGGCCAGCTATCACCTGATCCGCTGGCAGGACACCGGCTTCTGCCAGATCTGGGACGACAGCATCCCGACCACGCCGTGGCCGGCCGGCTATCACCGCGCCAGCGCGACCCTGCCGACCTTCATCGACGCACTCGCGGCGAAGGATGCCGCGCTGAAGAACGGCAGCTGCACCTGGTAAGATTTCGATCGGCGGACGAAGAGCCGGGCAAGGACGCGGGCATGCGTTCTTGCCCGGTTTGTTTGTGAGAAACCGTAGGGTGGCAAAGCGACAGCGTGCCCGCCAATTCCAATCATCACGAAGATGGTGGGCACGGCGCTTCGCGCCTTTGCCCACCCTATGAGATAGTGCTGCATCAGCAGAAGCGGACGCGCTCTCACGCGTCCTTGTGCGCGCCGGGATGGATCAGGACATCGCGGGCGGCGGCGAAGCCGGACGGCTACACCATTTCTCAGATTCCGATCACTGTCTTCCGTCTGCCCTTGATGCAGGAAGTGTCGTGGGATCCTGCAAAGGACTTTACCTACATC
>NZ_JALBGZ010001097.1:0-1438 GCF_023006515.1 Bradyrhizobium sp. PRIMUS42 | reverse complement strand
CGGCGGTGATCGCGGCGGTCGTGGCGGCCCGGGTGCAGGTCCGCGCGGACCGCGCTGATAGACCTACCGCATTTAGCAAGATTTCAGTTTACGATGACGCGGGCCCCTGGCCCGCGTTATTGTTTGTGAGCGGTGCCTTTCTGGGACGGGGCACTACCTATGCGGCACCAGCGCGAGCGAACCGTAGATGGCCTCCCCTTTCCCCGAGCGCGGCTTGGCACGGCTACGCCAGATCTGGCAGCAGCCGTTCGCGCTGGCTTTGATGGGGATTGCGCTGTGCGGCTGCTCCTTCGATCTGGGATCGCTGATGCCGGATAAGGACAAGCCTCAGGAAGCACCCAAGGCGGCCGCGCCCGCCGAGAGCGCGGTGAGCGCCGGCAACGTCACCGAAGCTCAGGCCCACACCGCAAAAGCGCAAGCCCTGGCAAAGTCAGGCGAGACCGCGGCAGCACTCGACGAGTTCAATCGCGCCGTCGGACTCGATCCCTATAATGCGCAGGCGCTCTATGGCCGCGCCCTGATCTACCAGGGCAATAACCAGCACGATTTCGCGATCGCCGATTTCACCGCTGCGAGCGGGCTCAACCCGCAGAAGGTCGACCCCCTGCTCGGCCGCGCCACCAGCTATCTCGCGCTCGGCAAGGTCAAGGAGGGCGTAGCCGATCTGGATGAGGCCTCTGAGGCCGATCCGCACAACGCGCAGGTCTGGACCACGCGCGGACAGGCCTATGAACGGTTGGGCGACAAGGCCAAGGCGGCGGCGTCCTACACCAGGGCTGTCTCGCTTCGCCCACGCGACGACGCCGCGCGCAGCGGCCTCGCCCGCGTCGGCGGCTGACGATTTGGGCGCAGCGAAGCCGCTGTCTTAATCGGGGGTGGCGCTCTTCGGCAGAACCGAGTGGAACATCGACTTCATGCCCGAGAGCATCTCGTCGGCGACATTCGTCTTCTTCGGCCGCGGCAAGGAGGCGCCGGCGTCGGCGCGCAGATCGAGCGGCGGCGCGATCATCGGCACGGGAATGTCAGCCGGCGGCGTCATCCGATTCGGATCGTCGTTGCTGACCGAGGCCGTGTAGGGCGGATTGGCCGACGAGGAGCCATCACTGCCATAGGCCTCGGATGAGGGCGTCGATACCGTGATCGGCGGCGGCAGCGGACGGACCGTAGCCGGCTCCATACTGATGACCCGCGGGGCCTCCGGCGTGCGGGCGGCCTCCCGCACCGCAGGCTCTGGCGGCCTCTCGGCTGATTTGGCCTCGGACGGCCGAACCTCGGCGGGCTTGGTTTCGGAAGATCTGGCCTCAGCCGACTTGCCTTCGGACGACTTGCCTTCAGCCGACTTGCCCTCAGGCGACTTGCGCAGGCGCTCGATGGCGGCACGCACCAGATCGTTGGCGTCGGGGGCCGGGGCCGCAGCAGCCGGCGCCGAATTGGCCTC
>NZ_JALBGZ010001096.1:0-1438 GCF_023006515.1 Bradyrhizobium sp. PRIMUS42 | reverse complement strand
CCTCGGCCCGCTCCAGCGCTCGCTCGCGTTCGAGCTCGAACACGGCGGCCACCGCGGCGCCGCCCTCCATCACGTAAGCCGCGCTGGTTGCGACATAGCCGACCGCGACCGCGTCGAGATGAGCGTTGAACTGTGCCGCGAGCGAAATCGAGCCCTCGATCGCGGAACGCATGGGACGTTCGGTGGGGATGTGAACGAGAATGTCTTTGTACATGGGCCGCCTCCGATGAACATCATCCGGTGGCTGCAGTCTTTCACTGCCGGAAGCATCGGCGTTGAGCTGCATCAAATGCGCAAGGACGACTTTGCCGCGGCCGCACGCTCGCACATCCTTTGCCAAGATTTAATCGGACGGACGGGACGCCGTAAGGTGACGATGTCCATGTTGGATGCAAGGCGACACTTCCAACATGGACATTTCGACATGAACGACCGCGTCAATTCCGACACCTCGACGTCCCGCAAGATCTTGAGGCCGCGCCGGCTCGCGCTGCTCGGCACCGTGGCCGCGCTCGGCGTGGCCGTGCTGGCGGCTTCTCCCGGCTCTTCGCCGTTCGCTCTGAACTCGTTCATTGCCCCGGCCCAGGCCGCGGAATCCGCCACGACGCCGCCGGGCTTCGGTGACCTCGTCAGCAAGGTCAAGCCCGCCGTCATCTCGGTGCGGGTCAAGATCGACCGGGCCAACGACAAGAGCGCCATGCTGCAACAGAACCGGATGGATTCGGACGAGGAGACGCCGTTCGACCAGTTCTCCCGGCAGTTCGGCTTCCGTGGCCCAGGCGGCATGAACGGCATGCCGCGCCAGCGCCATCAGATGGTCACGGGCGAAGGCTCCGGCTTCTTCATCTCCGCCGACGGCTATGCCGTGACCAACAACCACGTCGTCGACCACGCCGAGTCGGTGCAGGTGACGATGGATGACGGCACGAGCTACACCGCGAAGGTCGTCGGCACCGATCCGAAGACCGATCTCGCGCTGATCAAGGTCGATGGCAAGAAAAACTTCCCGTTCGTCACATTCGCCGACCAGAAGCCGCGCGTCGGCGACTGGGTGGTCGCGGTCGGCAATCCCTTCGGCCTCGGCGGCACCGTGACTGCCGGCATCGTCTCGGCCAGCGGCCGCGACATCGGCAATGGTCCCTATGACGACTTCATCCAGATCGACGCGCCCATCAACAAGGGCAATTCCGGCGGCCCGGCCTTCGACATGAATGGCAACGTGATCGGCGTGAATACTGCGATCTTCTCGCCCTCCGGCGGCTCGGTCGGCATCGGCTTCGACATCCCGGCCTCGACCGCAAAACTCGTCGTCGCGCAGCTGAAGGACAAGGGCGCGGTCACCCGTGGCTGGCTCGGCGTGCAGGTGCAGCCGGTCACCGCAGAGATCGCCGACAGCCTCGGCCTGAAGGAGGCGCGCGGCGCCATCGTCGACAGCCCG
>NZ_JALBGZ010001095.1:0-1438 GCF_023006515.1 Bradyrhizobium sp. PRIMUS42 | reverse complement strand
GCTGCCGCGCGGCGTCCGTTATGTTGCGACCGATCTCAACGAGCCCATGCTCGCGGTCGCCGCGCAGCGCCAGGCGGATGACGATCGCATTACCTGGCGCCAGGCGGACGGAATGGCCCTGCCCTTCGGCGCCGCCGAGTTCGACGTGGTCTGCTGCCAGTTCGGCGCGATGTTCTTTCCCGACCGTGTCAAGGCTTACGGAGGAGTGAAACGCGTCCTGAAGCGCGATGGCACGTTCGTGTTCAACGTCTGGGATCGGATCGAGGACAATGTGCTGACGCATGAAGCGACGATCGCGCTGGAAAAACTGTTTCCGGACGACCCGCCGCGATTCATGGTTCGCACGCCGCACGGCTATTACGACAAGACCGTCATCAGAACCGACCTCGAACGTGCCGGCTTCCGCGACATCTCGATCGAGACGCGATCTGAGATCAGTCGCGCACCGTCGCCCGAATACGTCGCGCTCGCCCTCTGCCAGGGCACGCCGCTGCGCAGCGAGATCGAGGCAAGGGATGCCAGCAAGCTGCAGGCTGCAACCGACATCGTCGCCGAGACGATCCGTTCGCGTCATGGCGCCGGACCGGTGGAAGGCAAGATTCAGGCTGTGGTGATCGAAGCGCGTCCGTAGTTGCTGGGCGGAATGGCTTAGGTTGAATCGATCGTCGCGGCTCGTTCACCTCTCCCGCAAGCGGGAGAGGGAGCGCACCTCCGTCGTTGTTACGATTGGGACTCGTCCCGCCATGCTTTGGGCCGCGCCCCGGCGGGCGGCGCCCTGCGTCCTACCACCAGCTCCGCTGCATCGGCTGCGTCGACTGATAATATTGGTACTGGCCACGCTGTCGGCGCGGATTGGCCGGCTGTACGTAGGGATCACGCTGGTAGAAGAAGCCGAAGCCGTTGCCGCCGTTGTCCCAGCCGTCATCGCTGGCGATCATGGCAGGCGCGGTCGGCTTGCGCGTGATGAAGCCGCCCTGCGGCTGGTTGCTGAGCACCGCGACGAATTCGGTGCGGTAATTGGTCTCGCTGCTCAGCGGCTCGTCCGAGATGATGATCGAGGAGCGCGGCAGCGCGGTCGGCCCGATGCGATCCCACACCTCCTGCGGGATGGTGATCCGGTCGAGCGCATTCCTGGCCTCGTCGCCGTTCTCGATCGTGACCGCGCTCCAGCGCAGGCCCGTATCGGTCTTTGCCATCGCGGTGAAGATATGCGTGCCGATCGGCTGGTCGGGATTGTGGATCTTAACGGGAACCTCGATGCTGGTATCAAACACCTCGCCGCCACCATCGGGCGCCGGCTTGTGCGTGTTCCGCCGGACGTAGAGCTTCTGTGTCGCGCGACTGATGTAGACCGAGACCGGCTCGAGCGCGAGCTTGGCGTCGGTCGCAGCCTTGACGGCCTCGGCCTTCCTGGCCGCGGCGGCCTTCGCGGCCTCCT
>NZ_JALBGZ010001094.1:0-1440 GCF_023006515.1 Bradyrhizobium sp. PRIMUS42 | reverse complement strand
AGCACATCCGGCACGCTGGCGAGCGCGCCCGGCGGCTCAACCACGATCTGCGCGATGACGCCGGCGAGGATCGCGGTCGCAACCGCCCGCACCCAGACAAGTAGTTCGGAGCCTTCGTCGATGCCGCCGCCGAACCACAGGCCCAGCATGCGCCATATCTGGTTGGGAAAGACGCCGGCGACGAACAGCACCGCCAGCGCATGCCAGTCGCCGATCGCTTGCGCAAAGCTCATGCGCGCACCTGTCGCCACCAATGCACGCCATAGGCGATCGTGCCGGCCACCACCCCACTGACCAGGATATCGACGCCGGAGTTCATCTTCGCGGCCAGCGGATACAGCAATATGCCGAGCACGAGCGCGACGACATCGGCGACCTCGCGGCTGTTGCGCGCGGTCGAGAACAGGAAGGACAGCGGCGTCAGCAGCAGGATCGCCGCTCCAAGCGTCTGCGTCAGATTGGCGGCGAGGAAATAGCCGACCGCGTTGGCGACGAGGCACACCGAGACGAGGCCACAGCCGAGCCCGTGAACGAAGGCGATCCGCCGCTCACGCGGCACTTGCGGCAGGAAGCGGTGGCATTCGACCCACAGCGTCACCGCGGTGAGGTGCGCGGCAAAGATCAGCTCGCGCCGCTTGGTCGTCGGCGTGCGCATCAGCGGCAGCACCGAGACCACCATCGGAAACAGACGGATCGCGCTGACCGTGACTGCAATCGCCGACTGAATGATGGTGGCGCCGGAGCCGAGCGTGGTGATCAGGATGATCTGCGCCGGCCCCGCCCAGACGAACAGCGTCGAGCAGAGCGCCCAGGCCAGGCTGAAATGGGAGTCATGGGCGAGTGCGCCGATGCCGAGATAGGTCACGAACAGCACGATGGTGAGGATCGTCTGCGTGATCGAGCGCAGCCCCCAGCCGAAGGCAAGCCAGGGACTTTGCCATTGAGGAGAATCGAGCGGAGGAAGCGCCACGGGAGGTTTGGCCGGTGAGGAATCGTGCCCGCATAACGGGGGATGTCGCGGCACACGTCAAGGAAGCGGGCGGCGGGGCTGGCATGCAGGCCGCCCCAATCACAGGCCGTCATTCCGGGGCGCCGCGCAGGCGGCGAACCCCGGAATCCATAACCACGATCGTGTGTATGGATTCCGGGCTGGCGCCCAAGGGGGCGCGCCCCGAAATGACGGCGCGTGTAGGCGACGCCCTACCCACTCACGCCCTGTTCCTCAGCACGAAGCAGGCACCACCGGCCTTGCGGATGCGGTTGCAGAGATCATCCGCTTCGCCGCGCGTGTCGGCGCCGATGCGTACCTGGTAGAACGCGCGCGTGCCGCGGCTGCGCATCACGGATGACAGCAGGCTCGGATCGCGCTCGCCAATCACCGTGCTGAGCCGCGTCACGGCGCGGGAGTACATCGCCAGCGCCCTGTTGCGGTCGAAGCCG
>NZ_JALBGZ010001093.1:0-1441 GCF_023006515.1 Bradyrhizobium sp. PRIMUS42 | reverse complement strand
GCACCCAGCAGCCGGTCGGGGCCGCCATCGGCCCCACCGGGAATGTGGCTGGCGACGCCGACGCTGAGGGTGACATGGTCGCCGGCACCCGTGGCGCCGTGGGCGATCGCTAAGGCCATCACGGCGCTGCGGATCTCCTCGGCGATGACGCAGGCACTATCGCAATCCATGTCCGGCAGGATCAGCGCGAACTCCTCGCCGCCGTAGCGGCTGGCGAGATCGAGCGGACGCACGGCATGCCGGCTGACGACGGAGGCGACCGCGCGCAGGCATTCGTCGCCAGTCTGGTGGCCGTGGTGGTCGTTGAACAGCTTGAAATGATCGACGTCGACGAACAGCAGCGCCAGCGGCTTCTGGGTACGGTGGGCGCGGGCCCATTCGCTCATCAGCATCTGGTCGAACGAACGGCGGTTCGACAGGCCGGTCAGGCCGTCCTTGGTGGCGAGCTCCTTCAGCGCCATCTCGGCGCGCTTCTGGTCGGTGAGGTCGCGCAGCGTCTCCACCACGGCGATCAGATGGCCGGCCTCGTCGTGGATCGGGCCGGCGTCGATGGCGAGATAGAGCTGGCTGCCGAGCTTCGGCATCGTGCACCAGTTCTCCGCGGAAAAGCCGAGCCCGTTATGGCCGCGCGCCGCGTATTCCGAATAGAACTCCGGCAGCTGCTCCGGCCGGTCGAGCGCGACGAGGTCGGCAAGGCAGGGGCGCCTGGTTTCGTAGAAGGCCTGCCAGTGCTTGCTGGTGCCGATCACCTCGGAGGCGGCGAGACCGGTCAACCGCTCGCAGGCCCTGTTCCAGATCACGACGCGGCGCTTCGGGTCGATCACGAAGGTCGGCACCACCAGGTGCTGCATCAGCCGCACGGCATAGGAATCCGCGACGTCGACGGTCTTGGCCGGCGTCTTGCCTGACGTCTTTCCCGGCGACGTGCTTGACGACTTCACTGGCTTCGCCATCAGGCCACCGCCGCCACCGGCACGGCACTGCCGGAGCCGAACAATTTCCGCACCTCGCTGGCCGGCTTCGGCGGGCTGAACAGATAGCCCTGCATCTGCGTGCAGCCGAGCGCGCGCAGCAGCTCGCGCTGCGCCTCGGTCTCGACCCCTTCGGCGACCGTGGTCATGCTGCTGGCGGCCGCAATGTTCACCACCGCCTGCACGATCACGGGTGCGCCGCTCTCCTCCGCGATGTCGGCGACGAAGCAGCGGTCGATCTTGATCTTGTCGAACGGGAAGCGCTTGAGATAGCTGAGCGAGGAGTAGCCGGTGCCGAAATCGTCGAGTGCGATGCGCACGCCGATCGAGCGGAGCTGATGCAGGATCGAAAGCGCAGCCTCGTCGTCGCGGATCAGCACGGCCTCAGTGATCTCGAGCTCGAGCCGGCGCGGGTCGTCGGCACCACGCCCTGGCGGCGGGTGAGCTGGATCTGGAAGTTCATCATGTTC
>NZ_JALBGZ010001092.1:0-1444 GCF_023006515.1 Bradyrhizobium sp. PRIMUS42 | reverse complement strand
ACACCCATGTGCTGGCGCTGGAGCAGTTGGGCGCCAAGGTCACCGCGACCGACCGGCTCGAATTCCGCGCACCAAAGCTCGCGGGCGCGGACGTGTTCCTGGACGAGCCGAGCGTCACCGCGACGGAGAACGCGCTGGTGGCGGCGGTCGCCGCCGACGGCGTCACCCATTTGCGCAACGCGGCCTCCGAGCCGCATGTGCAGGATCTCGCCAACTTCCTGGTCGCGCTCGGTGCCAAGATCGAGGGCATCGGCACCAACACCATGATCGTGCATGGGCCAGCGACGCTGGGCACTGCGACCTATCGGATCCAGCCCGACCATATCGAGGTCGGCTCACTGATCGGGCTTGCCGCCGTGACGCGTTCGCCGCTGCGCATCACGCGCGCCGGTGTCGAGCATCTGCGCTCGATCCGCATGGGATTCGAGCGGCTCGGCATCGTCTGCCGCGTCGAGGGCGACGATCTCATCGTGCCGTCGAACCAGACGCTGAAAATCCAGGACGATTTTGGCGGCCACGTACCGAAGCTGGAAGACCAGCCCTGGCCGGCCTTCCCGGCCGACCTGATGTCGATCGCGATCGTCACCGCCACGCAATGCGAGGGCGTGATCCTGATGTTCGAGAAGATGTTCGAATCCAGGATGTTCTTCGTCGACAAGCTGATCGCGATGGGCGCGCGCATCGTGCTGTGCGATCCGCACCGCGCGATCATCGCTGGCCCGAGCCGCCTGCACGGCGCGACCATGACCTCGCCCGACATCCGCGCCGGCATGGCCATGCTGCTCGCGGCTGTCTGCGCCCAGGGCACCTCCACCATCAACAACGCCGACCAGATCGAGCGCGGCTACGAGCGCATCGAGGAGCGGCTCAACGCGCTGGGTGCGAAGATCAAGCGCGTGCCGGAGCGGAAGGGCTGAGGCTTGTTCTTTCTCCCTTGTGGGAGAAGGGAGCTTCGCGTTTCGCACAATCTCGTGCCCCGGACGCAGTATCGTAGGGTGGGCAAAGCGCAGCGTGCCCACGCTTCTGTTGAAATATTGGAAAGATGGTGGGCACGGCGCAACTGCGCCTTTGCCCACCCTACAGTACCGAGCTAGCGGATAGATCCCCTCGCCGTCTTGCTCTCGGGGCCATGTTTTCGTCGCTCGGGCGTGCTATTGAGCCGCGATGCTCGACACCGTCCAACATCATTCGCAGCCGCAAGCCGGCATGCCGCCAAATCATCTCGCGCAAGAATTCGTCGAGACGCTGCGGCTGGCCGTGCCGTTGATGCTGACTCAGCTCGGGCAGATCGCGATGATCACGACCGATCTCGCGCTGATCGGCCGGCTCGGCGAGGATGCGGTCGCCGCGGCGGCGCTGGCGCACACGGTCTATTTCGTCAGCTTCACCTTCGGGCTCGGATTGATGGCTGCGGTGTCGCCGCTGGCGGCGCAGGCCTTCGGCG
>NZ_JALBGZ010001091.1:0-1450 GCF_023006515.1 Bradyrhizobium sp. PRIMUS42 | reverse complement strand
ACCGCTGCGGCCCCGCCTGCAGCGCCAGCTGGGTCGTCCGGTCCGCCGGCGCCGCCGATCTCGCGCTAAGCCAGCTATTTTTTGATCGACAGGCGGGGGCCGCGTTCATCGCGGCCCCCGCCTTGTGTTGACCACGATTAGAGTGTTGCTCTAGAGTTGTGCTCTAGGAGGCGTCCATGACGGCGAGCGTGCGAGACGACCTGTTGGCGGCCGGGCTGATCGTGTTCGACCGCGTCGGCTTCGAGGCTGCGACGGTCGCCGCGATCCGCACCCGGGCGCGCGCCTCCAATGGCAGCTTCTTTCATGCCTTCGGCTCGAAGAAGGAGCTCGCCGGTGCGCTGTTCCTGGAGGTCTTGCAGCACTATCACGCTGCGGTGCTGGCTGCGCTCGATCCGGTGCCGGATGCGGAGCAGGGCATCGATCGCCTGATCCGGGCGCATCTCGACTGGGGCGTGACCAGCCGGCGCGAGGCGCGCTATCTCTTCGAAATTTCCCGGAGCGAGTGGGGCGAGGATTTGCGCGACGCCCAGCGCGCGCAGAATGCGCGCCTTGCCGAAGGTATCGAGCGCTGGCGTGCGCCACTGGTTGCAAGTGGCGAACTCTTGCCGATGAAACCGGTGATGTTCGTCAGCCAGCTGATCGGTCCGGCTCAGATTTTTTGCCGCGCCTTCCTGTCGGGACGCGACCGCACCGATCCGCGCAGCGAGGCCGACACGCTGATCGCCTGCGCCATCCGTGCGCTACGGCCACCCGATCGCATCAACAAGCAATAAGGAGAGACTGCATGCGCGCCGAAGCAGATCCCGAATTCGCAGCACTTGCCGAGCACATCCAAGCCAATGTCGGCCGGCAGGGCTTCATGAACCTGGTCGGCGCCGAGCTCTCGGAACTGTCGCGCGGCACCTGCACGATCGCCGTGGATCGCCGGCCGGAGCTGCTGCAACAGCACGGCTTCTTCCACGGCGGCGTCACCGCCTTCCTGGTCGACAACGCCACCACGATCGCAGCCGCCACCTCGCGCGGTCAGCCGGCGCTGACGGCGGAATACAAGCTCAATCTGTTGTCGCCCGCGGTCGGCGAGAAGCTGATCTGCCGCGCCCGGGTGATCAAGCCGGGCCGGCAGGTGTCGGTGGTCGCGGCCGACGTGTTCTGCGTCAGCGACGGTGTCGAGAAGCACACGGCAACGGCACTGGCCTCGATCGCGATGTTGAGCGAGGACGTCGCCGCCAAAACGAAAAGCCCGGCCGCCTGAGGCGACCGGGCCCTTTTGTTCGTCATTCCGGGATGGCGCGCAAGCGCCAGACCCGGAATCTCGAGGTTCCGGGTTCGGTCCTGCGGACCGCCCCGGAACGACATGCTTCGCTTACTTCTCTTCCGCGGCCGGCGCCGGCTCGACGTCGTCGGGCTCGGCTTCCGGATCGAAGAACTCGCCGGCGGCGGCGATCGCCTC
>NZ_JALBGZ010001090.1:0-1450 GCF_023006515.1 Bradyrhizobium sp. PRIMUS42 | reverse complement strand
ATGGGAGCGCGCGGCGAGACGCTGACGGGCCTGTCCGGCCTTGGCGATCTCATTCTGACCTGCTCGAGCCCGCAATCACGCAACTTCGCCCTTGGCCTCGCACTCGGCCGCGGCGAGCAGCCGCCCGCCGGCAAGCTTGCCGAAGGCGAATTCACCGCACCGGTGCTGATCGAACTCGCAGCTTCGCAAAACATCGAGATGCCGGTATCAGAAGCGGTCGCGTCGATCCTGAGCGGCCGTAGCACGATCGACGCCGCGATCTCGGGGCTGTTGACGCGTCCTTTCAGGGCAGAGGAATGAACATGGCGTACTGGCTGGTGAAATCCGAACCATCGGTGTGGTCCTGGGACCAGCAGGTGGCGAAGGGCGCCAAGGGCGAGGCCTGGACCGGCGTACGTAACTACACCGCGCGCCAGAACCTCGTCGCGATGAAGAAGGGCGACAAGGCGTTCTTCTATCATTCCAACGAGGGCAAGGAGATCGTCGGCATCGCGGAGATCATCAAGGAGGCCTATCCGGACCCGACCGACAAGACCGAGAAATTCGTCTGCGTCGACATCAAGGCCGACAAGCCCCTGAAGAATCCGGTGACGATGGCCGCGATCAAGGCAGAGAAGAAACTCGCCGACATGGCGCTGGTGAAATATTCACGCCTCTCGGTGCAGCCGGTGACGGCGGAGGAGTGGAAGCTCGTCTGCAAGATGGGTGGAATGTAGGCGCAGGTGCCGTAGCCCGGATGAGCGTAGCGACATCCGGGACGACTGGCCCCGCATGTCGCTACGCTCATGCGGGCTACGATATCCGAGCTTGCGGCTCGGGCAGCGCGAAGACCTCACATGGTGCGGCAATGCCGCGCAGCGAATGCGGCCCGAGCGCGACCAGCAGCATGTCCGTCTCAGCGGCCAGCACGCCTGACACCAGTACGGTCCTGCCGAGCGGCTTACACAATCCTTCGAGTCGGCTGGCGAGATTGACGGCGGGACCGATCGCCGTGAAATCGAGCCGATTGGCCGCGCCGATATTGCCCCAGAGCATCTCACCAAGATGAAGCGCGGCACCGAACGCCAGCGGCGGCAGGCCCTTGCCGCTGCGCTCCGCGTTGAGATAGACCATGCCGGCCTCGGCTGCGCCTGCAGCACGCAAAGCTGCCTCGCAGGCGCGGCGCGGTGATTCCTCGACCACCGGAAAGATCGCGAGCACGCCGTCGCCGATGAATTTCAGCACCTCGCCGCCGAAGGCGTGCACGGCGCCGGCGATGCGATCGAACCAGGCGTCGAGCGCCGCGATGACCTCTCCAGGCGGCGAGGCCTCCGAGAGGATCGTGAAATTGCGCAGGTCCGCATAGAGCAACGCGGCCTGAATGGTCTCGCCGAGGTCGCGCCGCAACGGCGCCGCCAACACTCGCTCCGCGCTGCGCTTGCCGAGATAGGCATCCAGCGTTGCCCGCAAC
>NZ_JALBGZ010000108.1:0-12170 GCF_023006515.1 Bradyrhizobium sp. PRIMUS42 | reverse complement strand
CGGACTTGGTGCGGATCGACGGCTTCACCGCGCCCTGCTCCGCAAGCAGCAAGGCGACCTCGTAGATCGTGCTCGCGCTGCCGCTCTTGAGTTCGAGCTCGATCTCGCTCACCGGCAGCGAGCGGTCGCCGGCCGTCAGCTCGCCCTGGTCGAACGCGACTTCAACCGTGCCGGTCGGCAGGTCGATCATCCGCGCGTGGCGATGGACGTCGGCTGTGAAGATGGCCTCGAGCGGATGCGCTTCGAGGGAGCTGCGAAGCTTCTCCGGAATGAAGGGCATCGCCAGCGCGAGATCGGGCGCAAGCGACGGCACGCTCGCCTCCCACTCGCCACGGCGCAGCGGATCCTCAAGCGCCTCGGTCTTCACCGTCTGCACGAAGCGCGTACCGCTCTGGCGCACGCGCAGGCTGAGGCCATTGCGCCGAAGCGCGCGTTCCGGTGTGTCGTAGTAGACCGACTTGAGATGCTTTCGCGAGCCCTTGTTGCGCGCGTGCGCCGCAATGACAGGCGCGGCGTTGAAATGCGCCATACGATCGGCATCGACGATGAGCTTGAGCTCGATTTCGCCGGCAGGCCGTGCGGCGGCTGACGACTGCGTTGGCGCGGGGGGCGCGTCTTGCGATGGCGTCTGATCACTCACAGCGCCCTCGACGTTCGCGGGTTCCGCGCCGTCCTCAATTTGCCTCAGGAAGCCGGCGGCGACTTGCGTTCTCTTGTTGTCCTTTGGAGCAGGATTCCCATCGGGCGCGACCGGGGTCTTGCGGACCGGCGTTGCATCTGACTTTAGCATCTACGGTAACATGACAGTTCGATGACAGAGCGACAGCATATAGCCGGAGCCGCAAGCAAGGAACAGTCGTTACGTCGCATGCGTGATCTTGCATACGAGGCGCGGCAACACTGCCGAGGTTTGTCACAATCCAGCGACGTGACGGCTCAAATTGCAGCCGGTCCGGCAGGCGATCGAATCGATAGCGAATCCCGCAGCTCCCGAAACCGAATTGAGAAGCCAGCTCCGATGACGGGGCGGAGTTTGTGACAAGCCCGATGCAGCCCCGTCATCCCGGAGATCGCAACGGATTGGCGTCGCAAGAGACGGTTCCCAACGATCAGAGCGGAAGCTCTTCGTTTTCGCCGGATCAGGGCGCGCGGACGCGCATCAGTGTGCCAGCGTGTTCTTGTAAATCCTGCCGCCCTTCATGATCACCACAAAATTCTTCACGGGATCCTCGACAACCCTGATGTTGTCGAGCGGATTGCCGTCGATCAGCAGGAGATCGGCCAGCGCGCCTTCCTCCACCACGCCGAGCCGGCCTGGGTAAGGATTTCGCGCGCCCGACAGGCTCAGCAGTTCCGCATTGGTCGACGTTGCCATGGTCAGCGCTTCGGCCGGCGTGTACCAGCGCGTCAATGCGGCAAGCATCGCGCCCTGAGTATCCGCCAGCGCCTTCGAAAACAGAATGTCGGTTCCGAACGCGGTTTTGATGCCGTACTTCTTCACCAAGGCATAGACGCGGTCGGTGCCGGTAACCACCTGCCGCATCTTGTCCTGCTCGGCGGGGCCGAGCGCCGCCGCAGCGGACAGATCGAGAAACGGCTGCGTGCTCAGCCAGATGCCCTTCTCAGCCATCAGCCGCGCGCTCGCCTCGTCCATGAGATGACCATGCTCGATGCATCTGACGCCGGCTGCGATCGAGCGCTGGATCGCAACCGGCGTGTAGGCGTGGGTCGCGACATAAGTCCCCCAATTGTCGGCAGCTTCGACGGCGGCACGCAGCTCCGGCTCGGTAAAGGTGGAGACATCGAGCGGGCTGAACGGCGAAGCGACGCCGCCGCCGGCCGTGAGCTTGACCTGCGAAGCGCCCTGCATGAGCTGCTCGCGCGCGCGCACCCGGACCTCGTCGGGACTGTCGGCGACCATGCTGCCGCCGATCCGTTCCATGCGGCTGAGCATCCCACCGATCGTGCGCGGCAGGTCCGAAAGCTGGCGGAAGTCGCCATGGCCGCTGGTGATGGTGATCATGGCGCCCGAGGGATAGATGCGAGGACCGGCGACGAGGCCCTCGTCGATGGCCTGCTTGAGGCCGAAGCTCGGCCCGCCCATGTCGCGCACGGTGGTGAAGCCACGCATCAGCGTCGCGGTCGCTTCGCTGGCGGCGAGCAGATTGTTGTAACCGATATCCCCCGCAAGCACGGCCATCGGCGTGGGCCGCACCAGCATCGCATGCCAATGCGCGTCGATCAGGCCCGGCATCAGCACGCGGCCGCCGCCGTCGATCATTTGAGCGGAGGCGGTCATGTCGCCGGTCGAGATCTTCTCGATGATCTTGTTCCGGACCAGGACGCTGGACGGCGCGGAGAGCGAGCCACCCTTGCCATCGAAGATCCGGACGTTGCGGAACAGGACGGCGGAATCCTGTTGAGCTGATGCGGGTCGCGCGAGGCCAAGAACTGCCGCCGTGAACGCAAGCAGTGCGGCGGCTCGCAACGGCACCGCCAGCGTACGCCAACTCAACATGTTCAGTCTCCCCGGCGGCGCTTACGCAGGCTTGGCGACGAGGGGCCAGGCAAAAGTCAGCCCCCCGATGCCGTGGGACAGAAGGTCGATGCCGAGCAGCAGTCCGAGGACCGAGAACTCGACGCTGGTCAGTTGATTCCGCCGCCCACGACGAGTCAATTTGCAACCGCTAGGCGATTTTGCAGTCCTGCCATACGACTCGATGCAAGAGCTTGCGAGCGCGCAACGCAGCGTGAATTTCCGGCATATGCGTAAGCTTCACTGCCACGCATGCATCAAACTCGAATCAAAAATAGATGAGAGCCCGCAGTTCCATCAACGCCAGATTGCACCCGGCTCGTAGTGGAGTACGATCCAGAACGCGCTATGCGATGGAAGATCGTCGGGGCGGGAGGAAGTCTCAAAGGTAGACCTGACATCAAGTAAGCGAGGCGCAACATGGTGACACAGACCAGTGACGAACGCGTTCTGCTGACCAAGATGCTCGGCGGGCTTCTCGCGATCATCGTCGGATGCCTGCTGACCGCGGTCGGCGTGACATTCGAATCCACCGGCGTGACGATTTTGGGCGTGCTGTTTCTTGCGCTCGGCGCCGTCCTGCTGGTGCTCAAGATCGTCAGACGAAACCTGGGATCGCCGCTGACGTAACGAGCTGACGCAGCTCGCTCACGCCCCAAGCACGTCGGCGAGCCGCAGCTCGTCAGCGGCCGGATCCTTCAGGAACAGCTCGGCCTCGATCTCGTCCAGATGCGACAGCATCTGCGCGCGCGCGGCCTCTCTGTCGCGTTTGCGGATCGCGGCGACGATGCCGGCGTGGTGGTCGGTGCCGCAGGCCGGCGTGTCGTGACGGCGGTAGAGCAGGATGATCAGCGAGGAACGCGCGATCAGCTCCTTCAGGAAGCCGAGATAGATGCTGTGGCCGCTCATCTCGGCAATGAGCCGGTGAAACTCGCCGGAGAGCCGGACCGAGGCGCGGGCGTCGCCGCGCCGCTCGGCCTCGCGTTCCTCGGCAAGATGTTGCTGGAGACGATCGAGCCAGGCCGGCGACACCGCGTCACAGGCATGATCGACGATGGTGGGCTCGATCAAGCGGCGCGCCTCGAAGACTTCGCGGGCATCCGCTGGCGTCGGCCGCGCGACGAAGGCGCCACGGTTCTTCTCGATGTTGACGATGCCCTCGTGCGCGAGTTGCTGGAGCGCAGTGCGGACCAGCGTACGGCTCGCGCCGTAGATCTCGCCGATCTCATCCTCGCCGAGCTTCGTGCCCGGCAGCAGGCGATGCTCGAGGATCGCCGCGGTCACACCCTCCCGGATGCGGCTGACGCGATCGCTCGCATCGGGCGCGTCGGATTTGGGTCGGGGCTTGGCGGCCATTGGGTCGAGGGGTTGGGTTTGAAGGCATCGATCGACGACGTTCGAATGCGAATGTTAGTCGACGAGATGTATCCAATCATAGGCGAAACTTTATACAATCTTCGCCCATTTTGTGTGCAGACGACCGCGCACGGGTCGGGCAATCGGATCTGCCGGATTTGATCTAACGATCTGACTCCGCTGCACAGTTCCGGAATTTGGCCGGCAGAGAGGCGATTGGCACGGACCTTGCGGAGAGAGCGGCAGCACCGCCCTCCTTGGACACGCCATGGCCACTCCCGCCGCTCTCGAACTGGTCGCCGTCACCAAGCGCTATGACACGACGCTGGCGGTCGACACCGTCAATTTGAAGATCCCGGCCGGCACCTATTGCTGCCTGCTCGGCCCGTCCGGCTGCGGCAAGACATCGACCCTGCGGATGATCGCGGGCCACGAGGCGGTCAGCGAGGGCGACATCATCCTGGGCAGCCAGAACGTCACCGACCTGCCGCCGGCCGAGCGCGGCACGGCGATGATGTTCCAGTCCTACGCGCTGTTTCCGCATCTGAGCGTGATCGACAACGTCGCCTTCGCCCTGAAGATGCGCGGCATCGACAAGCCGACGCGTCACAAGCGCGCCGGCGAATTGCTGGAGCTGGTGGCGATGAGCCCCTATGCGGGCCGGCTGCCGGCGCAGCTCTCCGGCGGCCAGCAGCAACGCGTCGCGCTCGCTCGCGCGCTGATCACCGAGCCGCAGATCCTCCTGCTCGACGAGCCGCTGTCCGCGCTCGATCCGTTCCTGCGGGTGAGGATGCGCGGTGAACTCAAGCGGCTGCAGCGCGAGCTTGGCATCAGCTTCATCCAGGTCACCCATGGCCAGGAAGAGGCAATGGCGCTCGCCGACCACATCGTGGTGATGAACCATGGCCGGATCGAGCAGCAGGGCACGGCCCGCGACATCTTCCACCATCCCCGCACCGAATTCGTCGCGCGCTTCATCGGCGGCCACAACGTGCTCAGCGACGCCGGCAACCTCATCGCCGTGCGCGCAGATCAACTCGGCATCGCGCCGTTCACCAATGGTGCGTTCGGCGCGCCGGCGCTGCTGACCCAGACCGAGTACCAGGGCTCTTATGTCGCCGTCTCGCTCACGCTCGACGACGGCACGGCCCTGTTCTCCCACGTTCCCGAAGCCACCTTCGACGTCCACCCGTTCCGTCCGGGCGATCGTGTGCTGGCCACATGGGATCCCGCCAAGGCGCAACGCCTGCAATAGCGCCGATCGATCGATGGAATGCGCAACAGAGGAGTGACTGACATGACCGAGACCACCAGGACGAAAGGCGTCAGCCGCCGCACGCTGCTCAAGGGCACCGCGGGTCTCGCCGGCCTTGCCGCCGGCTCCGGCGCCATCACCGGCTTTCCCTATGTGAAGTCGGCCGATGCAAAGGTGCTGCGCTATCTCGGCACGGCCGTGAACGAAGGCGACGACATCGCCAAGCAGTGCCTGAAGGACACCGGCATCAAGATCGAATACATCACCGCGACCACCGACGACGTCACCAAGCGCGTGATGACCCAGCCGAACTCCTTCGACGTGCTGGATACCGAATATTTCTCGCTGAAGAAGATCGTGCCATCGGGCAACATCCTTGCGCTCGATGCCAAGAAGATCAAGCAGTTCGACAACATCACGCCCGTCTTCACCAAGGGCGAGACGCCCGGCGGCAAGAAGATCGGCGGCCAGGGCACCGCGCCCTGGAAGGTGCTTTATCTCGAAGGCAAGGACTCCAAGAAGTTCGCGACCTCGGCGACTGATTTCGTCACGCTGATCCCGACCGTCTACAACGCCGACACGCTCGGCGTCCGCCCCGACCTGATCAAGCGCCCGATCAGCTCGTGGTCCGAGCTGCTCAACCCCGAGTTCAAGGGCAAGGCCTCGATCCTCAACATCCCCTCGATCGGCATCATGGATGCCGCGATGGTCGTGGAAGCCACCGGCAAGTACAAATATGCCGACAAGGGCAACATGACCAAGGAAGAGATCGATCTCACCATGAAGGTGATGACCGAAGCCAAGAAGGCCGGTCAGTTCCGCGCGTTCTGGAAGGACTTCAACGAGAGCGTCAACCTGATGGCCTCAGGCGAGACCGTGATCCAGTCGATGTGGTCGCCCGCGGTGACCAAGGTGCGGTCGATGGGGATCGCCTGCACCTTCCAGCCGCTGAAGGAAGGTTATCGCTCCTGGGCCTCCGGCTTCTGCGTCTCCAAGGGCGTGTCGGGTGCGAAGCTCGAATGGGCCTACGAATTCGTCAACTGGTTTCTATCAGGCTATGCCGGCGCCTATCTCAACCGCCAGGGCTACTACTCGGCCGTACTCTCTACCGCGAAGGCGCACATGGAGCCCTACGAGTGGGCCTATTGGATGGAAGGCAAGCCGGCCGAGAAGGACATCAAGGCGCCCGACGGCTCGCTGCTCGAGAAGGCAGGCTCCGTGCGCGACGGCGGCTCCTACGAGGACCGCATGGGCGGCGTCGCGTGCTGGAACGCAGTGATGGACGAGAACGACTACATGGTCCGCAAGTGGAATGAGTTCATCGCGGCGTAATGGACATGTCGGAAGAAGTCCTGCAACAGGCGTCCCCGGGTTTGATCCCGGGGTCGGGCACAGCGCGCGCGGCAAAACCGACGCGCCTGTCGCCGTCATTCATCTCCTGGCTTCAGGCCGGGCCGATGATGCTGGTGTTTCTCGCCTTCTTTCTCATCCCACTGGTGTTCGTCGTCATCGTCTCGTTCTGGGATTACAACGAATACCAGCTGCTGCCCGCCTTCTCCGGCCGCGGCTACACCGACACGTTCGAGGGCTGCATCGCGCAGCTCCCCGATCTCTGCACGATCGGCAAGACCTACCTGAAGACGCTGAAGCTCTGCTTCCTGGTCTGGGCCATCACGCTGTTCATCGGCTTCTGGGTCGCCTATTTCCTCGCCTTCCACGTCAAGTCCAAGACCTGGCAGATGGGACTGTCGCTGCTCTGTACGATCCCGTTCTGGACCTCCAACGTGATCCGCATGATCGCCTGGATCCCGCTGCTCGGGCGCAACGGGCTGGTGAATTCCGGCCTCGTCAAGACAGGGCTGATCAACCACCCGATCGAATGGCTGCTGTTCTCCGAATTCTCCGTGGTGCTGGCGCTGGTGCACCTCTTCACCTTCTTCATGGTGGTGCCGATCTTCAATTCGATGGTGCGCATCGACAAGTCGCTGATCGAGGCCGCCTATGACGCCGGTGCCACCGGCTTCCAGACCCTCGTCAACGTCATCATTCCGCTGGCAAAACCCGGCATCGTGATCGGCTCGATCTTCGTCATCACCATCGTGATGGGCGATTTCATCACCATCGGGGTGATGGGCGGCCAGCAGATCGCCGCCGCCGGCAAGATCATCGAGACGCGCGTGAACGCATTGCAGTTCCCTGCGGCGGCAGCCAACGCCGTGATCCTGCTCGCCATCACCTTCCTGATCATCTCCACGATGTCGCGCATCGTCGACATCAAGAAGGAGCTCTAGAGCATGAAGGAAGGACGCCCGCGCTCTTTCTACGTGCTCGCGATCTTCTTCGCGGCCTATGTGCTGTTTCTCTACGGTCCGATGATCGCGATCTACGTGCTGTCGTTCCAGGGGCCGCAGGGCGGCCTCACCTTCCCGATGAACGGCGTGTCGACCTTCTGGATCGCAAAACTGTTCCAGGGCACCGGCATCGTCGATCTCGGCGCCGCCTTCCGCCGCTCGCTGCTGCTCGGCATCATCGTCATGACTGTCACCGTCGTGCTCTCGGTTGCCGCCGGCATGGCCTTCCGCCGCAAGTTCAAGGCGCAGAGCATCCTGTTCTACTCGGCGATCGCGAGCCTGATCGTGCCCTCGATCATCACCTCGCTCGGCATCTCGCTTGAATTCCGCATCATCGACGACCTGATCAAGGCGCACTGGAGCGAGAATTTCGAGACCTCGATGGGCCTGCTCACCTCCGGGCTCGGCGCGCACCTGACCTGGACGCTGCCGTTCGGCCTGCTCATCATGTTCGCGATCTTCAACCGCTTCGACCCGCGCCTCGAGGAAGCCGCGCGCGATCTCGGTGCGACGCCGTGGCAGACCTTCCGTCATGTCGTGCTGCCGATCATCCTGCCCTCGGTGATCGGCATCGGCCTGTTCGGCTTCACGCTGTCCTGGGACGAGCTCGCCCGCTCCAGCCAGGCGATCGGGGCGGTGAATACGTTGCCGCTGGATCTGCAGGGCCTTACCACCACCGTGACGAACCCTGACATCTATGCGCTCGGCACCGTGATCTCGGCGGTCTCGTTCACGGTGATCAGCCTTGCGCTCGGCACCATCCACATGCTCAACAAGCGGCAGGCGGCCAAGGGCTCGGACGCCGGCAAGGGACTCGTCTAAGGGGCTTGCTGATCGAGATGCGACTGCACATCGTCAATCCCAACACCACCGCGTCGATGACGGCGAAGATCGCCGCTGCGGCGCGCAGCATCGCCCTGTCCGGCACGGTGATCGATGCGCGGCAGCCGACGATGGGCCCGGTCTCGATCGAGGGATTTTACGACGAGGCCTTCGCCGTCCCCGGCATGCTCGGCTGCATCCGCGAGGCTGATCGCGACGGCGCGGAGGCCCACATCATCGCCTGCTTCGACGACACCGGCCTCGACGCGGCGCGCGCCGCCGCAAAGACGCCGGTGATCGGCATTGGTGAAGCCGGCTTCCACATGGCGAGCCTGGTCGCCGCCCGCTTTGCCGTGGTGACGACGCTAGGTGTCTCCATCGTCCCGATCGAGCACAATCTGAAGAAGTATGGCCTGGCCGATCGCTGCGCCCGCGTTCGCGCCGCCGAAGTCCCGGTGCTGGCACTCGAGGAGCGCAACACCGATGCGCTCGCAAAAATCTCCGCGGAGATCACGGCCGCGATCCGTGACGACCGCGCCGAAGCCATCGTGCTCGGCTGCGCCGGCATGGCCGATCTCGCCAGCGAGTTCGCCGCCACGCACAGCCTGCCCGTGATTGACGGCGTCGCTGCGGCGGTAACGCTGGCGGAATCACTGGTGCGGCTGGGCCTGAAGACCTCCCGACTCGGCCCCTATGCCGCGCCGCGCTCCAAGACCTATTCCGGGCCGTTTTTGCAATTTCAGCCCTAGGCTCGGCTGACACTGACAAATCCAGATTTGGTCAGCTCCTCACACGTTTGCTTTTCGCCAATAGATTGATACTATTTTTGGTAGAGTATATTTCCGGATGCATATTTGACGACATTTACCTACGCCGTTGAGGCGTGTGAGATATCATGGTCGCAGATCACGAATTTGGCGGGCAGCATACCGAACTCAAGTTGTCGATCATTGAGGGGTATTTGAACGCATTCACCACAGCGCTTCGTCCTCGCTTCAAAAACCTTTGGTACATTGACGCGTTTGCCGGGAGCGGTACTCGGACGGTACGAACCGAACGACAGGGCGCCACCCTAGTAGAAAAGCCGGTCGAAGAGGTTGTCGAGCGAAGGCGCGGATCAGCTCAAATAGCGCTGGATGTAAGACCTGAGTTTGATTTCATCGTCTTCATCGAGAAGAACCCCAACTACGTGTCCGCGCTGGAAGACTTGCGCGCCAAAAATCTCCAACGCAGGATCGTCGTCGCAGAAGAAGACGCAAATTCAGCCCTAAAGCGACTTGTCGCCAACAACAGCTGGGCCGATAAACGAGCCGTGGTCTTCCTTGACCCATATGGAATGGAGGTCGAGTGGACGACTCTTCAAGCGATTGCCGGAACACAAGCAATCGACGTTTGGTTTCTGTTTCCGCTGGCCGGATTGTTCCGACAGGCCACAAGGAAGCTGACTGACATTGACGAGCATAAGCGCGCTGCGCTGACGCGAATGTTTGGCTCAGAATCTTGGGAAGAAGAGCTTTATCCTGAGGTCGGCACCCCCGACCTGTTCGGCATGTTGCCGAAGCGACGAAGAGACCTCAATCCGGCTGGTCTGGAACGCTACGTGCGAGGGCGACTTAGCGAAATCTTCGGCGCAGTATTGAAACCTCTTGCGCTACCGATCGACCGCGGGCCGCAGATGTTTTCACTGTTCTTATGCATTTCCAATCCAGCGTCAGACGCGATCGGTCTCGCCACGCGGATCGGTGATCACCTATTAAATCCTAAGCGGCATCTCATCGTACGTCCGACCACGAAGTAGTCTGCCGGTTGCTTTCTTGTTTCTACCGCCCCATTGCTTGAAGAAAAACGCCGTGCCGTGACGGCGGCAAGCAATCTCGACTTCGTCCACCCACTTGGGATCCATCGACCGGGCGCGGGGACCGCTCTCACCGCCAACGATCGCCCAATGAATGCCGGAAAGGTCGGCGGTTGCGACAGATCCGAGCAGCGGCTCGAACGAAATGAACCGAACCACCGCGCGGACCCGGCGTAGATCGTCGATGCGATCAAAGTAATCTGCATTCTCAACACTGGTACCAAGCCAGACATTTTTGAGCGTTGGCAAGGCTTGTGTGATCTCAGCCATCCGGTCGGGGCGCTTGGTTAAGATCTGATAGGTGTGCTGTGGTGTCGCCTGCATCGTCGCCCACACTTCGCGAACAAAACTATCCGGCACATTCGCGTGGAAGAGATCGGACATTGAGTTCACAAAAATTTGGCGTGGTTTGCGCCAGGCCTTTGGTGCTTCAAGTGCTCGGAGATCGAGGAATAGTTTGCCGGTCCAAACAGACCGTTCTCCACTCTTTCGCGTTAGGCCGCGGTATTTTTCGGCTCCCATGGCTTCAAGACGTGCTGCCATGCGCATCGCGTAGCAATTGGTGCAGCCAGGGGACAGCACGGTGCAACCGGCGACCGGATTCCAGGTTGCGTCGGTCCACTCGATCGAGGTCTCGGCCATCGTGCATCCTCCCGATCGTTTAGACCTGACAGAGTGCAGTAAATTATCCCTAAGGGTCCGGGATTGCACTAACCGCCAGCGAGCTCGCCGCCACGCACAGCCTGCCCGTGATTGACGGCGTCGCTGCGGCGGTGACGCTGGCGGAATCACTGGTGCGGCTGGGCCTGAAGACCTCCCGACGCGGCCCCTATGCCGCGCCGCGCTCCAAGACCTATTCCGGGCCGTTTTCGCAATTTCAGCCCTGAACCATGCTCCTGTCGGGGCATTTGGAGGCCGCAAGGCCTGCTGAATGCTGGTTTTTTTGCCTTCAGCCTCTTTTTGGTCCCATTCCTTGCGGACATGTAACGTTTTCGGGACGCCCCGGCGGCCTCAGGGCTGCCGGTCTTCGCCACTCACCAAGTTTCAATTTGGGTTTTGTCAGCGATGATCGATCTCGCACAGGACACACCGTCCAACCCCCTTCTCCGTCTCGGCGCCCAGCCCATCGCGCTGACCGCCGCAGCGCTCCTGCTTCTGATCGCGGGGGTGACCTCGATCGCGATCTGGCGGGCCTATACCGGCGCAGCACCCGAGCCCGACCGGGTGGTGGCATCGCGGCAGCTCCAGGCGCGGACCGCCCAGGCGTCCGAGCAGCTCGTCGAGAAGACCAAGGGGCTGGAGGCGACCCAGCAGGAATCGATCGACCAGCTCCAGGTGGTGCAGGATCAGCTTCAGACCATGAAGCGGCTGATGGCGGCGCAGCAGGCCGATACCAAGCGTCTGTCCGAGCAGGTCGCATCGCTGAACGAGTCCATCGACGGCCTGCGGCAATCGTTTGCCAGCGCGCGAGGAACCGAGGTTGAAGCGCCCGCGGTTACCCGCAGGAAACCGGCGCGGCACCGCGTCCATGCCAGCGCGCGCAAGCGCTCGCGCGGCTAAACGGCCGCCACGCGGCCGGGCTTTATTTTCGCCACTTGTGAACTGGATCACATTCGACCGGATGATTCCGCGCGATGCTCGCGGTCACCGGATGGCGTGAGCCGATTTCAATGTCCGGGGCTGGCAAGGTCGTTGACGGTATACTGCGTCAACGGCCTTGTTTTTTGGTGGGGACGCTATTCGCAGACATCCACGCGGCGGGTACGCCAGCCTGCCGGCGTCATGACGCGCTTTCGCGCGACGTAGCAGCCGCCATAGCCATCGTTGTAGCCGGTACCATAGTAGTAGGGATCACCGTAATAGGGGGAGCCGTAGCCATAATAGGCGCCGTAATAGCCAGCGCCGGCGAGACCCGCCCCGATTGCAACACCCGGCCAGAAGCCGCCGCCACGCCAATGGCCACCGTGGCCCCAGCCGCCACCATGGCCCCAGCCG
>NZ_JALBGZ010001089.1:0-1453 GCF_023006515.1 Bradyrhizobium sp. PRIMUS42 | reverse complement strand
GATCAGCAGCACGATCGCCGCGTTCGCGGCAAAGCAGGCCGCGGCGACATAGCCGTGGCGCTCGGTGTGGTCGGCAAGGAAGCCGCCTGCGAGCACGCCGGCGGCGCTGGCGCCAAGGAATGCCGTCAGCATGACGTTGGCTGCCGAGTAGGACGTGCCATAGCCGCTCATCAGCGCGACGACGCCGAAATTGTTGATGCCGGCGACCGACAGGCTGAGCAGCATGAACAGCGCCGTCAGCACGATCAGCGCCGGTGTGATGACGGCCTGCCTCTGCGCGTTCTCCGCGCCCGGCTTCTTCCTGCTGGCGCCGGCGTCGGGAATGTTCATGACGAGCAGCAGCGAGGCCACCGCAATGCCGATCGCACCCGATGCGATCAGCGCGCCGGTGCCGCCGGACAGGGTGACGAGTGCCGCCACGATCGCCGGTGCCACCGCGCCGCCGAGAAATCCGGCAAAGGTGTGGATCGAGAAGGCGCGGCCCATCCGCGCCTCGTCCATGTGCTCGGCCAGGATCGCGTAGTCGGCGGGGTGATAGACGCTATTGGCGAGACCCAGCAGCACGGCGCAGGCGATCAGCGAGGCGTAGCTGAGATGCAGGCCAAGCAGGATCAGCGCGAAGCCGCCGAGCGTGAGGCCGATCAGCAGGATCCTGCGCGCGCCAAAATGGTCGACGAGATAGCCGGTCGGCGCCTGCGTCAGTCCGGACACCACCGCGAATACGGTGAGCGCGAAGCCAAGCTCGATATAGCCGACGCCGAGCTGCGCCTTGAGAAACGGGAATAGCATCGGCAGGACCAGCAGATGGAAATGGCTGACCCAATGCGCGATCGAGATTCCCGTCAGCGTGCGTAGCGCGCTGTCCGCCTTGCCTTGCTGCGGTGCGGCGAGAACATCGACCATTGCAGTTTCGGTTTCACTCCCTGGAAGGCGCGCAAACTATCGGGGAGAGCGGTTATTTGTCCATGAACAGAGGCGCATGGCAGGTAGTGCGGGTCGATCGAGCAGTTGAGCCACTTCCACAGCGCCGCCCCTGCGAACGCAGGGACGACAGGCGAGCCCGGGGCCGCCCCCTCACAACGGCTCGTCGTCCACACCGTAACGGTCGCGTTTGGGCGTCGCGATGTCGCCGTCCTCGTAGTCGTCGTCATCGGCCGGAGGCGGAGGTAGCTTCGCCTTGTTGTCCGCCGGCTTCTTGACGGCGATTTTGGGCGGTTCGCTCGGTTTGCAGGTCTTGATCATGGCTGGTCCCGGATGGTGATGCTGCACCCGATCCTACCCCGCAAATATGGGTAGTCCCTGACTTAGCGCAATCATCTCGTCCCGAGGACGGTCCTCGGCCGTCAATGCACGAGCGGCCCGCCGGCCTTCTTCCAGGCATCCAGGCCGCCGGCGATGTGCGCCGTGTTGGAAAGGCCGGCCGCCTTGGCGGCGGCCACCGCCATCGCCGAGC
>NZ_JALBGZ010001088.1:0-1455 GCF_023006515.1 Bradyrhizobium sp. PRIMUS42 | reverse complement strand
ATCAGCTCAACACGAAGCTTCAGGCCAACAACCTGACGGCGACGATCGACGCCAACGGCCTGCTGACGGTCTCGACCACCAACGACTATGCGTCCTCGACCATCGGTTCGAACGCCGCAGGTGGTGCGATCGGCGGTACGCTGACCTCGTCGCTGACATTCTCGACGGCTTCCAGCCCCGTCCAGGATACGGTTGCGCAGACCTCGCGTGCTAATCTCGTCAACCAGTACAACAACATCCTGAACCAGATCGACTCGACGGCGCAGGACTCCTCGTTCAACGGTGTCAACCTCTTGAACGGCGACCAGCTCAAGCTGGTGTTCGACGAAACCGCGAAGTCGAGCCTCAGCATCACGGGCGTGACCTACAACTCCAAGGGTCTGGGCCTTGCTGCGTTGACCAGCGGTGTCGACTTCATCGACAACTCCGCGACCAACAAGGTGCTGGCCAACCTGAACTCGGCGTCGAGCACGCTGCGTTCGGAAGCCTCGGCTCTGGGCTCGAACCTGACGATCGTGCAGGTTCGTCAGGACTTCAACAAGAACCTGATCAACGTGCTGCAGACCGGTTCGTCCAACCTGACCCTGGCCGACACCAACGTCGAAGCGGCCAACAGCCAGGCGCTGTCGACCCGCCAGTCGATCGCGGTCTCCGCGCTCTCGCTGGCCAACCAGTCGCAGCAGAGCGTGCTCCAGCTGCTCCGCTAAGTCGCGGACGACATCAAGACGATTACGGCGGCGGGGCTTCGGCCCCGCCGCTTTTTTTGTGCGCGCTCGAGAAGGCAGGCGACGCTCGAAAAAGTAACCAGCGGTTATGGTTAATGGAGCGTAAGCGCAGAGAAACGCCAATGATTTCAAGCTGATTGCAGAACCCGCGCGCGGCTGCCGTTCGTTTATGGTGAACCGACGCTTATGCAGGCGATGTTCGTTTCACCCTTTGTTAGCCATGTCGCGGCACGCTGGCCCCGTCACTCGATCCGAAGCGATCGAACGAAGACGCGTAAGCCAGAAGGGTAAGAGTCATGTCAGGTATTGTTCTCTCTGCGTCGGTTCGTCAGAACCTCCTCTCTCTCCAGTCCACCGCCGATCTTCTCGCCACCACACAGAACCGTCTGTCGACCGGCAAGAGCGTCAACTCGGCCCTGGACAATCCCACCAACTTCTTCACGGCACAGTCGCTCGACAACCGCGCCAGCGACATCAACAATCTGCTCGACGGCATCGCCAACGGCGTGCAGGTGCTGCAGGCCGCCAACACCGGCCTGACCTCGCTGCAGAAGCTGATCGACTCTGCGAAGTCGATCGCCAACCAGGCGCTGCAGACCACCGTCGGCTACTCCACCAAGTCGAACGTCTCCACCACCATCGCCGGTGCGACGGCGGCCGACCTGCGCGGCACGACTTCGTTCGCCAGCGCGACCGCGAGCAGCAACGTGCTGTATAACGGCACGGCCGG
>NZ_JALBGZ010001087.1:0-1466 GCF_023006515.1 Bradyrhizobium sp. PRIMUS42 | reverse complement strand
GCGTCCACCGCCGTGCCGCCCTCGCGCAGCACCTCGATCGCCGCGAGCGAGGCCTGCGGGTGCGAGGTCGCAACCATCGCGTTGGTGGCGTGGACCGTGGACCTGCCGGGGAAATGGAAGTTTCTCATCGAATTTCTTGCTCTCTTGGCCGGGGATGCGCGCGCCGCGCCGTCTTAGGAAAAACCGGGTCTACATGACACATTCCAGCCGGCCGGGGCAATGCTGGCATACCAGGAAATGGCTGCCATCCGCTGGGCGTATAGACCTTTGGCGGCCAGCGGCCATGCGGGTTTTCTGAGCGGCGATCGCCTGCTAAACGAGCCGCCATGTCTGCTCCGAATTCGGCCACCAAGGTCGCCGCCTTCTATCAATTCGCCGCCCTCCCGGATTACCGCGAGCTGCGCGAGCCGCTGCGCGCGTTCTGCGCCAGCCTCTCGCTGAAAGGCAGCGTGCTGCTCGCGCAGGAGGGCATCAACGGCACGCTCGCCGGCGCGCCGGCGGCGATCGACGCCCTCGCTTATGAGCTGGCGCACGGCGACATGTTCGGCGGCCGGCTCGACGATCTCGAATTGAAATTCTCGACCGCCGAAGCGATGCCGTTCGGGCGGCTCAAGGTGCGCCTGAAGAAGGAGATCGTCACGCTTGGCGATGAGGCTGCCGATCCGACCCGCCAGGTCGGCACCTACGTCGATGCGAGCGAATGGAACGCGCTGATCTCTGCGCCCGACACGGTGCTGCTCGACACCCGCAACGCCTTCGAGGTGGCGATGGGCACGTTCGAGGGCGCCGTCGATCCCGGCATCAGGAGCTTTGGCCAATTCAAGGATTTTGCCGCAGCTGCGCTTGATCCCGCAAAGCACCGCAGGATCGCGATGTTCTGTACCGGCGGCATCCGCTGCGAGAAGGCGAGCGCGCATCTGCTCGCGCGCGGCTTTGCCGAGGTCTATCACCTCAAGGGCGGCATCCTCAAATATCTGGAAGAGGTGCCGGAGGCGCAGAGCCGCTGGCGCGGCGAATGCTTCGTGTTCGACGAGCGCGTCGCGCTCGGCCACGGTTTGCGCGAGCGGAGCTTGCTGGAACAAGATATGGGGCAAGGCCGTGACGAATGAGATCAAGAGTCTGGGCGAGCGCATCGACGCGCTGGAGACGCGGCTCGCCTATCAGGACGACACGATCGAGACGCTGAACCAGACCATCACCGCACAGTGGAAGCAGATCGATCTGCTGACGCGGAAGATCGCGGAGCTCGGCGAGCGCTTGCAGGAGGCGGAGGCCAATGCGCCTGGACCCGCCAACGAGCCTCCACCGCATTATTGAGCCGTCCTACTGGCCGGATGCCCTGGGCAGCAGGAGGTCCACGACCTCGACGGACATCATCAGGCGGTCGCGGCCTGCGTCCTTGGCGGCGTAGAGCGCCCGGTCGGCAGCTTCAACCAGCGAGGTCACGCCGGCCGTGCGCTCCAGCG
>NZ_JALBGZ010001086.1:0-1478 GCF_023006515.1 Bradyrhizobium sp. PRIMUS42 | reverse complement strand
CGACGTGACGGCGGTCGCGGCGTGGCGCGCGAGCCGCCCTGCGCCCGGGAACATCGCGCCGGCGCCGAAGGGTACGGATGTGCTGCCGGGCGCCTGCGGCAGTGAACCGGAGTGAGGCGACGGACTTGCGATCGTGTTCACCAATCCTTGCCGTATGGCTGTTGCTTTTCGCCGGTTCGTCCGCCGAGGCACAGCCGAAGTCCAACCCTGATAGCCTTGTCGCGCGCGGCGAATATCTGGCGCGCGCCGGCGACTGCATCGCCTGCCACACAGCGCCCGAGGGCCACACCTTTGCCGGCGGACGCGCCATGCCGACGCCGTTCGGCACCCTGTATTCTTCCAACATCACGCCGGATCGCGATACCGGCATCGGTAAATGGACTGCCGAAGACTTCTACAAGGCGATGCACTACGGCCGCTTTCCGGACGGCGGATTGATGTATCCGGCAATGCCGTTCGCGTCCTACACCAAGGTCACGCGAGCCGACACGGAGGCGATCTTCGCCTATCTGAAGTCAATCCCGGCCGTGAACCAGCGGAATCGTGAGCACGATCTGCGCTTCCCCTATTCGAACCGCCAGCTGATCCTCGGCTGGCGCACGCTGTACTTCTCAGAGGGCGAGTTCAAACCTGATCCGACCAAATCCGCCGAATGGAACCGCGGGGCCTACCTTGTCGAGGGCCTCGGTCATTGCGGCATGTGCCATTCGCCGATCAACGCGCTCGGCGGCACCTCGCAATCGGATGCCTTCAAGGGTGGCCTGATCCCGATGCAGAACTGGTACGCGCCCTCGCTGACGTCCAACCGCGAGGCCGGGCTCGGCGACTGGAGCATCAAGGACATCACCGACCTGCTCCAGACCGGCGTCTCCATGCGCGGCGTCGTCTACGGCCCGATGGCCGAGGTCGTGCACAACAGCCTGCAATATCTCAGCGACGAGGACACCAGGGCGATGGCCGTGTACCTCAAGGGCATCGCGGAGCCCTCGCCTCCGCCGCCGGCAAGCTCGACGCTGCCGACCACCGAGAGCAGCCTGCTGGTCAGCCTCGGCAAGACCGTCTACGACAAGCACTGCGCGAGCTGTCACGGGCTGCAGGGCGAAGGCAAGCCGCCGCACTGGCCGCCGCTTGCCAACAACCAGTCAATCGAGATGCAGTCGGCGGTCAATCCGATCCGCATGGTGCTCAATGGCGGCTATCCGCCGGGCACCAAGGGCAACCCGATGCCCTACGGCATGCCACCCTTCGCGGGTTTATTGTCCGACAACGAGATCGCCGCCGTCGTCTCCTACATCCGTACCGCCTGGGGCAATCGCGGCACGCCGGTCTCGGCGCGGGAGGCCAACGAGCTGCGCTCCGCACCGCTGAACTGAGAAATCACATGATCAATTCAGATCCGCCGACCAGCCCAGCCGCCGCCGACCAGGCCGTCGAGGATGTCGTTGCGCAGGGGCCGTCCGGCGCGATCGTGCTCGCCG
>NZ_JALBGZ010001085.1:0-1482 GCF_023006515.1 Bradyrhizobium sp. PRIMUS42 | reverse complement strand
GAGCACGGCCGGCGAGGTCTCGGTCATGCCGTAGCCCTGCTGAAGCGCAACGCCGCGCGCCTCCCACACCTTGAGCAGCGGCACCGGCATTGGCGCGCCCCCGACGCCGCCGACGATGAGGCGGCTAAGGTCAGTCGATGCGAAAGCCGGATGCTGCGCCATGAACTGGTAGATCGCGGGCACGCCGAAGAACACGTTGATGCCCTGCCCGGGATCGTTGATCAGGCCGAGCGCGGTGCCGGGATCGAAGGCGCGCATGATCATTACGGTGCCGCCGGCGTGCAGCACGGGATTGGTGTAGCAGTTGAGCCCGCCGGTGTGGAACAGCGGCAGCACGGTGAGCAGCACCGAGGATGGCCCGATGCAGGCCGGGCCGCCGAGATTGACGCAATTCCAGAAGGTCATGCCATGGGTGATGGTCGCGCCCTTGGGATGTCCCGTCGTGCCCGACGTGTACATGATGGTCGAGAAGTCATCGAGCGTAACTTCCTCGGCGCGGTCGAGTGGCTTTGCGACGGCTATGCCGGTCTCATAGGACCCGCCAGGACCGAGCAGAAGGCTCGTCGCGACGCCGCAGAGCTTTGCGACGTTCAAGGCGGTCTCGGCCAGATCAGTGTCGTGGATCATCACTTTCGGTGCGCAGTCAGCGGTGATGAACTGCAACTCGGGAACGGTAAGGCGGGTGTTCAGTGGCACGAAGATCGCGCCAAGGCGGCCGCAGGCGAACTGAACCTCCAGCGTATCGGTCGTATTCAGCGCCAGCACCGCGACGCGGTCGCCGCGCGAGACTTTGAACGTGTGACGCAGGAATGAGGCGAGGCGCGAGACGCGGGCATCAAGCTGCGCGTAGGTAAAGCGGCGTTCGCTCGCGAGGTCGATCACCGCGACCTTATCGGGCGTGCGGCGGCCATGATGAACGATCCAGTCGTAGTAACGAACGGCCAAAGATTCCTCCCTCGGCGCACCATGCCCGGCGTGGCCCTGAGGCCAGCCGGAGTCTGTGCAGCAACGTTTTTTTGCGCCAGAGTTGGCCTGCGAGCGGGGAAAATCGTCTTGCGTTGAGTTGCTAGGTGACTGCCTTGCGCGAAGCGTCCGCGCCAGTCAGCCACTCCGCGCAAGTGAACCAGCAATGTTCCGGCCATGGTGGCTGAGACGAATCCGGCCGCGAGGCGAGACTGCGATGAAGAGCCCGTTCTATACCGCCGAGCACGACGCCTTCCGCGACGTGATGCGCCGCTTCGTCGAGAAGGAGATCACCCCGTTTGCCCATGAGTGGGACGAGGCCGGCGAATTCCCGCGCGCGCTCTATCGCAAGGCGGCCGAGATCGGCCTGTTGGGGCTCGGATTCCCCGAGGAATATGGCGGTATCGCCGCTGACCAGTTCATGAAGATCGTCGCCAGTCAGGAACTGGCGCGGGCGGGCGCGGGTGGCGTCAGCGCCAGCCTGATGAGCCACACCATCGGCTCGCCGCCGATCGCGCG
>NZ_JALBGZ010001084.1:0-1485 GCF_023006515.1 Bradyrhizobium sp. PRIMUS42 | reverse complement strand
CTCGCGAGCTGCCGCGACGCGTCGACCGAGCGGCCGACAATCGGTGCGATCTCCTCGAAAGGGACTGCGAACATGTCGTGCAGCACGAAGGCGAGCCGCTCCGCAGGCTGAAGCGTTTCCAGCACGACGAGCAGCGCCGCGCCGACGGAGTCGGCCATCTCAGCCTCGCGCTCCCGCGTCTCGTCGACCGGCTCGGGCACATGGGGGCCCATCGGATCTTCCTTGCGCGACTTCCGTGCGCGCAGCATGTCGAGGCAGATGCGCGCGACCACGGTCGTCAGCCAGCCGCGCAGGTTTGCGACATCCGACATGTCGTAGCGGCTGACCCGCAGCCAGGCCTCCTGCACGGCATCATCGACCTCGGCGCCGGAACCTAGCATGCGGTACGCGACCGCGCGCAGATGGTCCCTGCTGGCCTCGAACTGGTGGCTGAGAAAATCCTCCTCAAAGTTTTTTTGCGTCATCGGTCACATTCCCTCGTCGCGATCCGTCATGCCCATGACGAAGCCAGTCCGGCCGATGTGACCGGAACCTTCGAAATTCGAGCGATGGAGACGAAAAGATGCACGCCCGCATGAATCACCCCGTCATGGTCCTGCCCGAGGCCATGAATGTCCTTCAGTCCCTCGGCAATCTGACCAAGCAGGGCTTGCCGGAAAAGCTCCTGGAACTGGTGCACCTGCGCGCCAGCCAGATCAATGGTTGCAGCGTCTGTGTCGACATGCATCCCAAGGTCGCGCGCAAGCTCGGTGAGACCGACGAGCGCCTGTTCGCCGTATCCGCCTGGCGCGATGCGCCCTATTTCACCGACGCCGAGCGCGCCGCGCTGGCGCTGACCGAGGCCGTCACGCGTCTCGCCGATCGCGAGGATCCGGTGCCGGACGCGATCTGGAGCGAAGCCGACAAGCATTTTGACGAGCGCGAGCTTGCGACGTTGATCGTCGCGATCGCGACGATCAATGTCTGGAACCGGCTCAACGCGACGATCAAGATGCCGGTCGGCGTGTGGAAGGTGTGAAGCCTCCTCCTTCGCCTCTCCCCGCTTTGCGGGGAGAGGTGCGCACCTACTTCGCCAAGAACCTGCTCACCACCTCGCCGAACTCGAGCGGGGCCTGCTCGAACATCCAATGGCCGGCATTCGGGATCACCGCCGTCTCGGCGCCTGCAATGTGCTCGGCGAGCACGCGCCACATCACGGACAGGCTGCCGGTGGTGGCGCCGCCGCCGATCAGCAATGTCGGCGTGCTGATCGCCTGCGCATCCGCGAGCGTATAGGGCCTGCGCTGCTCGTTGATCTGGCCGAGGAACGTCAGCGCGTTGTCGCGCAGTTGCTGCTTGGCCGCCGCCGGCACGCGCCGCCAGGAGCCGTCGCCTTCGATTCCCTCGTAGAAATTCTGCAGCGCGCCCTCGATATCGCCGGCGCGGATCATCTCGACCGACCGCGTCGTGCGCGCAGCCAGCGGCGGATGCGTGGGCGTGCCTTCG
>NZ_JALBGZ010001083.1:0-1485 GCF_023006515.1 Bradyrhizobium sp. PRIMUS42 | reverse complement strand
CAAACCTGCCGCAGGAAGCCCAGGACTCGCTCGCCGCCGCGATCCCGTTCCCGCGCCGGCTCGGTCAGGCCGACGAGTTCGCCGCGCTTGCGCTGCACATGGTCGAGAATACGTACCTGAACGGCGAGGTGGTGCGCCTCGACGGCTCGCTGCGCATGGCGCCGAAGTAAGGCACCGCGCATGTTCGTGAACCGGCGCGACGTCCAGATCCAGTGGGGTGATTGCGACCCCGCCAACATCGTCTACTACCCGCGCTATTTCGCGATGTTCGACGATTCGACCTCGACCCTGTTCGAGGTCGCCGGCTTCTCCAAGCAGGACCTGGTCCGCAAATACGGCCTGGTGGGAATCCCCATGGTCGACACGCGGGCCAAGTTCTACATCCCCTCGACCTATGGCGACTGGATCACCATCGAAACCAAGATCGAGAGCATCAAGCGCTCGAGCTTCGAGGTGAAGCACAACGTCTACAAGGGCGAGGCGCTGGCGATCGAGGGTTTCGAGACCCGCGTTCTGGTCGGCCGTGATCCTGACAACCCCGACAAGCTGAAATCGGCACCATTCCCTGCGGAAATGGTCGCCAAATTCATGGAGAGCTAGGTCTGGAGCTAAATCGCCGCATCACCAAAAGAGGGGGCTGAATTACCCCCCGATTTCTGCTTTCAAAGAAACACGTAAAGGGAGGAATAGATGAAACGCTTTTACCTGACCGCCGCCATCACCGCGGCGACGCTCGCCCTGCCGGCGCTGCCCGCGCTGGCGCAGACCAGCGAAGTCACCATCGGCATCACCACCACCACGACCGGCCCCGGCGCCGCGCTGGGCATTCCCGAGCGCAACGCGCTGGAATTCGTGCCGAAGGAGATCGGCGGCGTGCCGCTCAAGGTGATCGTGCTCGACGACGGCGGCGATCCCACCACGGCGACCACCAATGCCCGCCGCTTCGTGACTGAATCCAAGGCCGACATCATCATGGGCTCGGCGCTGACGCCGCCGACGATCGCGGTCTCCAACGTCGCCAACGAAGCCGGCATTCCGCATTTCGGCCTGGCGCCGTTCCCGATCACGCCCGAGCGCATGAAGTGGTCGGTGGCGATGCCGCAGCCGATTCCGATCGTCGGCAAGGTGCTGTACGATCACATGAAAGCCAAGGGCGTGAAGACGCTCGGCTATATCGGTTACTCCGACTCCTATGGCGACCTCTGGTTCAATGACCTCAAGGCCCAGGCCGTGCCGATGGGCATGACCATCGTCGACGAGGAGCGCTTCGCCCGCCCCGACACCTCGGTGACTGGCCAGGTGCTCAAGCTCGTCGCCGCCAATCCCGACGCCATCCTGATCGGCGCCTCCGGCACCGCGGCCGCGCTGCCGCACCCTTTGCCCACTCTACGATACTGCCCGTGTGGAGAATACCATGCCTGATCTCCCCGACATTCCCCTCCCCGCCGGCATCCGCGCGCGCTATGTCGACGGCATCAACGGCTT
>NZ_JALBGZ010001082.1:0-1489 GCF_023006515.1 Bradyrhizobium sp. PRIMUS42 | reverse complement strand
CGCCGCACGATCACGGCCCGGGCCCTTGCCAACGCCACCGGAGGCTGGGCGCCGATGGTCGCGGACACCGTGCTGCGCCAGCCGCAGCCCGCAATGGCGGCCATGCAGATCAGCCAGATCATCGTGCCCAAGCTGTTCGATTCGGACAACGTCTACGTCTTCCAGAACAGCGATGGACGATTGATCTTCGCATCCCCCTTCGAGCGGGAGTTCACGCTGATCGGCACGGTCACGCATGATTTCACCGGCGATCCCGCGATCGTCGCGATGCGCGGGGCTGATGTGACCTATCTCTGCGAGGCGGCCAGCCGCTATTTCCGCGAGCGCGTCACCCCGATCGACGTGGTCCGGACGGTCTCCGGCGTCAATTTGACGCCAGCGTCCGCGCGGCGAGGTGACGGCACGACCCTGTTCCACGCTCGCCGGCGCAGGGCGCCGTTGATCACCATGTTCGGCGGCGACGTCACCACCTCGCGCCTGCGCGCGGAGCGGGCGGTGACGAAGTTGACGCCGTTCTATCCGATGTCGCCGCGCTGGACCGCCGGTGCAGCGCTGCCCGGCGGAGATTTTGTGTGGGATCGCTTCGACACTGAGGTGGACCTCGCCCGCGACCGCTGGCGCTTTCTTGGGGAAACGCAAGCCCAGCGTTTGGTCGCGGCCTATGGCTCGCGATTGCCGGCGGTGCTCGGCGAGGCGAAGAGCCGTGACGAACTCGGCCCAGCCTTCGGTCCCGAACTGACCGGCGCCGAGGTGCGCTATCTCATGACCCACGAATGGGCGCGTTTCCCCGAGGACATCCTGTGGCGCCGCTCCAAGCTCGGCCTGACGATGCCGGCAGCGGACCGCGACGCGCTGGCCGCGTTTATGGCGTAGCCCGGATGGAGCGAAGCGCAATCCGGGAAAGTCGTCTTTCCTTCGTGCCGCTCCATCCGGGCTAGGGCTGCAATGGAAGGTATCTCCGACATGGTTGAGCAAAGCCCGATCGGCGGCTAGCGTGCGGCGGAATCGGGGTTGGCAGGGAACATGACCGACGAATTGCCCAAAACGAACGCCGCAACAGGCGCGGCCGACGCAGCTGCCGCCGGCCAGCCGCTGCTGCGCATCGAGGGCGTCGCCAAGTCTTTTGGGACGTTCCGGGCTGTGGATGGTGTGTCGCTCGACATCAAGGCCGGTGAATTCTTTGCGCTGCTCGGCCCCAGCGGCTGCGGCAAGACCACGCTTTTGCGGATGCTCGCCGGCTTCGAGGCGCCGGACGAGGGGCGTATCCTGCTCGGCGGCGAGGACATCGCGCAGGCCCTGCCGCATGAGCGCCCGGTCAACATGATGTTCCAGAATTACGCGCTGTTTCCGCATCTGTCGGTGCGCGACAACATCGCCTTCGGCCTGAAGCGCGCTGGCATGGCGCGCGCCGACATCGCCACGCGCGTGGCCGAGATGGTTGCGCTGGTGAAGCTCGAGGGGCTGGAGAAGCGCAAGCCCGACCAGCTCT
>NZ_JALBGZ010001081.1:0-1495 GCF_023006515.1 Bradyrhizobium sp. PRIMUS42 | reverse complement strand
AGGAGCTGCCGCTGTCGCTGGAGAACTGGCGCCGCCAGAGCGCCGCGCGGGTCGGTACGCCACAAGTGCGGCCGGCCACTGCCTGAGACGCAAGGCGGCGCTGCGGTAATCCTCTGTTTACCATTCGATCCCTACCATTGCGGTCATGGAATCGATCCGTCGACAGAACCCGCAGGCTGCCTTGATGTCGCTCGAAGCCGCTGCAGCCTCGGCACGCAGCGGTTTCGCCTGTCTGTTCTCGACCGCGGATGAGTACGAGAGCGCGCTGATCAGCGAGCGCCGCGCGCAGGGGCGCTACACGCAAAGCCGCCGCAGCTACTGGCCGCTCGCGCTGTTCGTCGGTTGCGCCCTGATCGTGGCGGGCACGGTTCTGCTGCTGGTCTGAGTGACCTCTATCTGATAGACCTGCATTTTTTGGCCGACCAGGGCGCCGTTTCGGCGCCTTTTTCTTTTTGACCGGCTGCGGTAGACACGCCGATCGAACAAGAATGGGTGGAAACCGATGATCACCGAGATCGCGCAAATCGACGTCAAGCCGGGCAGCGAGAAGGACTTTGAGGCCGCCGTCGCCAAGGCCAAGGCCGCTTTCGGCCGCTCCAAGGGGTTTCACGGCTTCGAGCTGCACAAGTCGATCGAGAAGCCGCAGCGCTACCGGCTGATGGTGAAATGGGCGACGCTGGAAAACCACACCGTCGATTTCCGCGGCTCGGAGAATTTCACCGAATGGCGCGGCCTCGTCGGCCAGTATTTTGCCTCGCCCCCTGAGGTCGAGCACACCGAGACCGTGCTGACGACCTGATCTGCTTCAAGACGTATTACGCAGCCTCGGCCAGGGGCGGCGCCTCATACGTCTTGAAATGGTCGATCATGACCTTGGCGATGGCGACCAGCGGCAGCGCCAGCGCGAGGCCCCAGATTCCGAACACGACGCCGAGCACGATCTGGAACGCGAACAGCGTGGCCGGCGGGATGTCGAGCGCCTGCCGCTGCAGGATCGGCGTCAGCACGTAGCTCTCCATGGCGTGCACGCCCATGAAGAGCAGAAAGGCCGACAGCGCCGGGATCCAACCCGAGGCGAGGCTTGCCAGCACCACGATGACGCCGGCGATGATGGCCCCGACGGTCGGGATGAAGGCGAGCAGGCCGGCCTGAATCCCCAGGATGAACGAGCCGGGGATGCCGATGAGGGCAAGCCCGATCCAGGTCACTAGGCCGACCGCGAGCATGACGATGATCTGCGCGATCAGCCAGCGCTCCAGTGTCTCAGCTATGCGGTCGATGATGAGGGTGACGCGGGTGCGGTGCCTCGCCGGTGCCAGGAACAGCAGGCCGTCGTGATAGACGGCGGGCTGGGCGGCGAAGGCGAATCCCAGGAACAGCACGATGAAGATGTTGCCTACACCGTGGATGGTGCCGAGCAACAGCTTGAAGGTCTGGCTCACGATCGCCCCGCCGCTGGAGGCCAGCGCGCCCGCGCCCGGCAATGGACCGCGCG
>NZ_JALBGZ010001080.1:0-1496 GCF_023006515.1 Bradyrhizobium sp. PRIMUS42 | reverse complement strand
CGCGCCATGATCAGCGCGTCGGCCGGGCCCACGGCGCCGCCATCCGGCAGGCGCTGCATCTCGCCATTGTCGAGTTTTCGCACGCGCGTATCGGCCGCGCCGCGAAAATGGATCACCTCGACGTCGGGAAACAGTCTGCGCGCATAGGCCGCGCGACGCACGGCATTGGTGCCGATCTTGAACCCCTTGCCACCTGACCGACGCAGCGCTTCCCATGTCACGCCGTCGCGCAGCACCAGGGCATCACCAGGAGGATCGCGCGACAGCGTGGCGCCGATGACGAGGCCCGGCGTGTCCTCGTTGCCCGGCATGTCCTTCAGCGAGTGCATCGCCGCCTGCAATTCGCCCGACAGCACGGCAGCGCGGATCTGCGCCACGAAGGCGCCGCCCTTGCCGCCATGGGGCAACAGCTTGCTGGTCTGGTCGAGGTCGCCCGTGGTGTCGAACTTGACGATCTCGACGTCGAGACCGGGCACAGCGGCGGTCAGGCGGCGCGCGATCTCTTCCGTCTGTGCCAGCGCCATCGCGCTCTTGCGTGTGCCGATCCGAAGTCGAATAGCCAAGCTGTCGTCCTTTCACTGCGCGAGATTACCGCGCATCCTCCAATATCATGTCGGAAGCCTTTTCGGCGATCATGATGATCGGCGCGTTGGTGTTCCCGGACACGAGGTCCGGCATGACCGAGCCGTCGACGACGCGAAGGCCTTCAAGGCCCCTCACCTTCAGCCGCTGGTCAACCACGGCGAGCGCATCATTGCCCATACGACAGGTCGAGGTCGGATGGTAGATGGTGCTGCCGCGCTCGCGGCAATAATCCAGCAGCTCGGCATCCGTGGATACCTTCGCGCCGGGGTCGTACTCGCTGACCACAAAGGGCTTCATCGCCGGCGCATTCAGGATCTGGCGCAGGATCTTCAGGCCCTCGACGTTGGTGGTGCGGTCGGTCTCGGTCGACATGTAATTGATGCGGATTTCCGGCGGCACGCTCGGATCGGCGCTCTTGATGCGCAAGGTTCCGCGGCTTTCGGGACGGAGCTGACAGACCGACGCAGTGAAGCCGGAAAAGTCGTGCAACTTCTCGCCCATCTTGTCGGTCGAGAACGGGAGGAAATGCACCTGGATGTCAGGCGAGGCCAGCCGCGGGCTGGTCTTGAAGAACGCGCCCGCGGTGCCGGCCGCGATGGTCAGCCAACCCTTACGGAACAGCGCATAGCGCGCGCCGGCCATGGTACGACGGAGCGGATGATTGACGGTGTCGTTCAGCGTGATCTTCTGCGAGCAGCGCATCACGATGCGGACCTGCATGTGGTCCTGGAGGTCGTGACCGACGCCCGGCGCGTCCAGCACGACATCGATGCCATGCTTGCGCAGGAGATCGGCGGGACCGACGCCGGAGAGCTGCAGCAGCTGCGGCGAGTTGTAGGCTCCGCTCGACAGCACGATCTCCTTGCGGGCCCGGGCGCGGCGGGTTTGCGCGCCTTGCCGATATTCGACGC
>NZ_JALBGZ010000107.1:0-12175 GCF_023006515.1 Bradyrhizobium sp. PRIMUS42 | reverse complement strand
GCTGGTCGCCGGCCAGAACGCCAAGGCCGCGGCGGATGCCGCCGCCAAGCTTGCCGGCGTGAAGAAGGTGCTGCTCGCCGACGGCGACCTCTATGCGCACGATCTTGCCGAGCCGCTGGCCGCGCTGATCGTGTCGCTGGCTTCCGGCTATGACGCGATCGTCGCGCCCGCGACCTCGCGCTTCAAGAACGTGATGCCGCGCGTTGCCGCCCTGCTCGACGTCATGCAGGTCTCGGAGATCACCAAGGTGGTCGCCCCCGACACCTATGAGCGCCCGATCTATGCCGGCAACGCCATCCAGACGGTGAAGTCCAAGGACGCCAAGAAGGTCATCACGGTGCGGACCTCGACCTTCGCGGCAGCGGGTGAAGGCGGCAGCGCGCCGGTCGAGAACGTAGCAGCGGCGGCCGATCCCGGCCTGTCGTCGTTCGTCGGCGAGGAAGTCGCCAAGAGCGACCGTCCCGAGCTGACCTCGGCCAAGATCATCGTCTCCGGTGGCCGCGCCATGCAGAGCCGCGAGAACTTCGCCAAGTACATCGAGCCGCTCGCTGACAAGCTTGGGGCCGGCGTTGGTGCCTCGCGCGCGGCGGTCGACGCCGGCTATGCGCCGAACGACTGGCAGGTCGGCCAGACCGGCAAGGTCGTGGCCCCCGAGCTCTACGTCGCCGTCGGCATTTCCGGTGCCATCCAGCATCTGGCCGGCATGAAGGACTCCAAGGTGATCGTTGCGATCAACAAGGACGAGGACGCGCCGATCTTCCAGGTCGCCGATTACGGCCTGGTCGCCGACCTCTACCAGGCGGTTCCGGAGCTGACGGCCGAACTCGGCAAGTAATGCACGTGGCGGCAGCCCATGCACCGTTCGGCGCGCAATGCGACCCAACGTACCCGGCAATTCCAACGGCAAGCGCCGTCCAGAACGGCGAAATGGAGGAAATCGATGAGCACTGTCGTAAGCCTGAAGTCCCACGACGTCGTAGGCGTCGTCACCATCGATAGCCCTCCCGTCAACGCGCTCAGTGCAGCGGTACGCGGCGGCATTCTGGAGTGCGTCCAACAGGCCATCGCCGATCCCTCCATTCAGGCCATCGTGCTGACCTGCGCAGGACGCACCTTCATTGCCGGAGCCGACATCACGGAATTCGGCAAGCCTCCGAAGAAGCCGGCCCTCGATGAGGTCCTGACCGCGATTGAGAGCAGCCCGAAGCCCGTCATCGCGGCAATTCACGGCACCGCTCTCGGTGGGGGGCTTGAGGTCGCCCTGGCGTGTCATTTCCGGGTGGCGGCTAAGGGTTCGAAGCTCGGCCTGCCCGAGGTCAAACTCGGTCTATTGCCGGGCGCCGGTGGCACCCAGCGCCTCCCGCGCGCTGTGGGTCCAGAACTTGCCGTTAAAATGATCATCGGCGGCGACCCCATCGGCGCCAACGAAGCGTTTCAGAACGGATTGATCGAGGAGGTGGTCGAGGAGGCATCATCGGGCGGCGAAGCCTTCGCTCGAAAGCTCCTTGCCGACAGGCGCCCGCTTCGCAGGTTGCGCGACGATGACACCAAGCTCGCTGCTGCGCGATCGGACCGTTCGATTTTCACCAGCGCTGTGGCTGCGATTACAAAGAAGGTCAGGGGGTTGGAGGCGCCGTTCGTTGCGGCCGACGCAATCGGCCATGCGCTGGATCTACCCTTTGAGCAGGGGCTGAAGAAAGAACGGGAATTGTTCCTCCGGCTGATGAGCAGCGATCAATCGAAGGCTCTACGGTACGCTTTCTTCGCCGAGCGAGAGGCAGCGAAGATCGCCGGTGTCGAGACCGGCACCAAGCCGCGTTCGGTCGAGGGCGTGGCGATCATCGGCGCCGGCACCATGGGGGGCGGGATCGCGATGTCATTCGCGAACGCAGGCATTCCTGTCACTTTGGTGGAGACCGGCAAGGAGCAGCTCGATCGCGGATTGGGCGTCATCCGCAAAAACTATGAAGCCACCGCAGCCCGAGGCGGTATTCCCGCCGATGCGCCTGCGAAGCGCATGGCACTCATCACGGGAGCCGTCGGTCTCGACAACGTCGGGCAAGCCGACCTCATCGTAGAGGCTGTATTCGAAACCATGGCCATCAAAAAGGAGGTTTTCGGACAGCTCGACAAAATCGCGAAATCTGGCGCTATCCTGGCGACCAACACCTCCTTTCTGGACATCAATGAGATCGCCAAAGAGACCGGGCGTCCCCAGGACGTGGTGGGCATGCACTTCTTCAGCCCGGCCAACGTGATGAAGCTGTGCGAAATCGTCCGCACCAAGAGCACCGCGCCCGACGCGCTGGTAACCGCAGTTGCATTGGCGCGGAAGATCGGAAAAGTGCCGGTGATCGTCGGTGTCTGCGACGGCTTCGTCGGCAACCGCATGCTCATGGCCCGGCAGCATCAGGCCAGCCAGCTGCTTTTCGACGGCGCACTTCCTCAGCAGGTAGATGCCGCCCTGGCTAAGTTCGGAATGCCGATGGGCCCGTTCGCAATGGGCGACCTCGCCGGACTAGATATCGGCTGGCGCTCGCGGCAGGATCGCGGCATCAAGTCGGAGATCGAAGACGCTCTATGTGAGGCTGGCCGCTTCGGACAGAAGACCGGAAGGGGCTTCTTCCGGTATGAAAGCGGCTCGCGCGCTCCCCTTCCCGATCCGGAAGTCGAGACACTGATCGATCAGACGTTGAACCGTCTCGGGCGCAAGCGGCGCACGATCAGCGATGAGGAAATCCTGGAGCGGACGACATATGCGATGATCAACGAAGGAGCTCGGATCCTTGAAGAAGGCATCGCGACTCGAGCAAGCGATATCGACGTGGTATGGCTTTATGGGTACGGATGGCCAGTCTATCGTGGGGGCCCCATGCATTACGCCGACCATGTCGGGCTGAAGACGATCGCTGACAAGCTGTCGTACTATGCGAAGGAAGCAAACGATCCGTCGCTCGAACCGGCACCGTTGCTGAAGAAGCTGGCCGATCAGAACGCGAAATTCACCTGAGTTGTTGGCCTCGGAGCGGGCGAATGCCTTCCCGCTCTGAGGCTGACCTTCCTGTCGGCGGGTAAGCCGCCGTTATTGTCGGCTTCCGGGCGGCAAATCTGGTGGATCGAGACACCGGTCGGCAACACGGGATCGACCCGATACAGGGCCGGTCATGCCATGAATCACAAAAGCTGGCTCCAGCCTTTGTCGGACTATCGCGAACGTAAGAGCCGGGATAACTGCCGGCGAACGACCCCCAGCATCGTTTCAGAAGCCGTCGGCTTCGCGTCTTTCAAAGCTCGCGAAATAGCCAGCGCTCCAACAAGCGCGGCGACAGCGAAAAGCGAGAGATCTCGGGATTCCGAGTTTGATCTGCCGGTAGCCCTCAGCTCGTTTTTGACCAGTTCCACAAAGCCGTCGAATCCGGCGGCGAACTCCTCTTGGACGGCGCCGTCTTGCTGAGAAATTTGCGAGACCAGCGCGGCTATTGGACAGCCGCTCTCCGGGGAATCCCGGTGCTGCAGCGACAAATATTGGCTCAGCAAGTCGTCAAGCGACAACTTGGAAAAGTCCGAATGGCATTGGCGGAAGCCCTCCTCGAGAGCTTCCGACGAGAGCGCGTCTTTCGAGGAAAAATGACTGTAGAGCGCCCCATGGGTAAGGCCCGCAGCTTTGGCGACCTCCCCCACCGTCATCGCTCCAAAACCGCCCTTTCGCATATGCCTGGAGGCGACATCGAGGATTGAAGCTCGGTTTTCGGCCGCCTGGGCCTTGGACACTTTCATTCTTTGCTGGCTCGGGCGTTGATGGGGACCTTGACATCCATAGATTACGTACGCAATTAAGCCATTCATTGCAAACGCAATGAATATGAGAAGCGCTGGCCCGAGCGGTTGTTGATTGCCGGCAATTACAGGGACTTTGGAGATCGAGAATGAAGGTTGAAGGTTCAGTTGCCCTGGTGACTGGTGCGAACCGAGGAATCGGGCGAGCTCTCGTCGAGGAGTTGCTCAGACGTGGCGCATCGAAAGTCTACGCCGGAGTGCGCGACGTCAGTTCGGCAGAGGCATTATTCAAGGACGACCGGCGCTTGATCGCGCTCCAGCTGGACGTCAGCAAGCCCGACCAGGTCGCCAAGGCAGCGGCGGCGGCATCCGATGTGACCCTGCTCGTGAACAATGCAGGATTTCTCGGAGGCCACGGCGCACTGTCCGTGAGCGATCTTGCACTGGCGCGTCAAGAGATGGAAGTAAACTACTTTGGACCTCTGGCCCTTGCCCAGGCATTCAAGAATACGCCCGCGCTGAAGGGCGGCGCAGTAATCAACATTCTGAGCTTCCTGGCCCTCGCGACCATTCCACAAGCAGGGACCTATTCGGCCTCGAAGGCGGCGGCACTCTCGTTGACGCGGGTCCTGCGAGCGGAACTGAAGAGCCGTGGATCTCAAGTCCTGGCGGTATTGCCGGTGCAGGTTGATACACCGCTCGGAAAGTCCATGCCGGATCCGAAGCTGACGCCTAACGAAGTCGCGGTCCACACCCTGAACGCCCTGGAAGCGGGGCAAGACGAGGTTTATCCGGGTGCGCTCTCCGAAGGTGCCGCTGCCGCGTTCAAGGCGGACCCGGCGGGATTGCAGGCGAAGTTGGCTGCCATGGTCCACGCCATCGATTAAACCGCAATGGGCGGCTTCGGGGCTGAAACGACCCCGACCGCCCATTTTTCACTGATAGTTACTTGAAATTTCGTAGCTACTCTGGCAGCTTGGGGGCTGCGTAGCTTGCCAGGGGTAGAGCGCTGCTCCCTATCACAGGTGAGAGCGCCGCCTCGTCGCCGGAGAAAAAATTCGAGAAGAACCGATACTGCTGACGCACGCTCGGGATCTCGCCTCACTCCGGCAATAGACCATCTAGTCATCAAGAATCGGGTCCTGACATGCGCCGAATAGTAGTCACAGGAATGGGGCTGGTGTCTCCGCTCGGCTGCGGTACGGAGGTGGCGTGGTCCCGGCTGCTTGCCGGCAAGTCCGGGCTGACCATCCTGCCGGAGTGGGCTTCCTCGCTGCCGGGGAGAGTTGCCGGGCTAGTGCCGACCAAAGACGATGATTTCGATGGCGGCTTCGATCCCGATCGGACCATCCCGCCCAAGGAACAGCGGAAAATGGATCGGTTCATTCAGTTCGCGTTGGTGGCGGCTGCGGAGGCAGTCAAGCAGGCCGGCTGGTCCCCTGCGGACGAACGCTCTCAGGAGCGGACAGCGACGATCATCGCTTCTGGAATTGGCGGATTTCCGGCCATCGTCGAAGCGGTACGGACCACCGATCAACGTGGCATCCGCCGTCTGTCACCGTTCACCGTGCCATCCTTTCTGGCAAATCTCGCCGCCGGACACGTTTCGATACAGTACGGCTTCAAAGGGCCAATCGGCGCCCCCGTAACGGCGTGCGCCGCCAGCGTACAGGCGATCGGCGACGCGGCTCGATTGATCCGCGCGGGTGAGGCCGACGTCGCGATCTGCGGAGGCGCCGAAGCTTGCATCGATCTCGTCAGTCTTGGAGGGTTCGCAGCGGCCCGCGCAATCTCCACCCACTTCAACGACAAGCCCTCGCAGGCGTCCCGACCGTTCGATCGGGATCGCGACGGCTTCGTCATGGGCGAAGGAGCTGGAATTTTGGTAATTGAAGAGTTCGAGCACGCTAGAGCGCGCGGGGTCCGGCCGATCGCCGAACTCGTCGGCTATGGAACTTCAGCTGACGCGCATCATATCACGTCAGGTCCCGAGGACGGCTCAGGCGCCCGGCGAGCTATGGAAGCGGCCTTGCGGCAGGCAAACCTTCATCCGCGCAACGTGCAGCATCTCAATGCCCACTCGACCTCGACTCCAGTCGGCGACAACTCCGAGCTGGCGGCCATCAAATCCGTTTTCGGAACCCATGGCGGCATCGCCGTCAGCGCGACAAAATCGGCAACCGGTCATTTGCTGGGCGCTGCAGGGGGCGCCGAGGCTATCTTCTCGATCCTCGCCGTCCGAGACCAGGTAGCCCCTCCTACCCTCAATCTGGAAAATCCAGACGAGGCAGCGGAAGGCGTCGATCTCGTCGGACCCAAGGCTCGAAATATGGCGATGGATCACGTGATCTCGAATGGCTTTGGATTTGGCGGCGTGAACGCCAGCGTCATCTTCAAGCGCTGGTAGGGTGACCTGCACGCACTTCTCTTTGCTGGGTTCTAGCCGGCCAGCTCCGGTCTAATGCGTCAATTCCTTGGTCGCTGCTTCCAGACCCTCGATGGTGATCGGGTACATCCGGTTGGCGAAGATGCGTTTGATGATGGTGGTCGATTCTGAATAGTCCCAATGCTTCTGAGCGACCGGGTTCAACCACACCGAATGCGGATAGGTGCGGATGATGCGGTCGAGCCAGATCGAGCCCGGCTCTTCGTTGACGTGCTCGACCGAGCCGCCGGGCACCATGATCTCGTAAGGCGACATCGAGGCGTCGCCGACGAACACGACCTTGTAGTCGTGCGGGTATTTGTGCAGCACGTCCCAGGTCGGCGTGCGGTCGGTGAAGCGGCGCTTGTTCTGCTTCCACACGCCTTCATAGAGGCAGTTGTGGAAGTAGAAATACTCCATGTGCTTGAACTCGCTCTTCGCCGCCGAGAACAGCTCCTCGACCTGCTCGATATGCGCGTCCATGGAGCCGCCGATGTCGAAGAACACCAAGAGCTTCACCGCATTGCGCCGCTCGGGGCGCATGTGCACGTCGAGATAGCCGTGATTGGCGGTCTCGCGGATCGTGGTGTCGAGATCGAGCTCGTCAGGCGCGCCGGCGCGCGCGAACTTGCGCAGGCGGCGTAGCGCCACCTTGATGTTGCGGATGCCGAGCTCGACGTTGCCGTCGAGGTCCTTGAACTCGCGCTTGTCCCACACCTTCACGGCGCGGTTGTTGCGGTTCTTCTCCTGGCCGATGCGGACGCCTTCGGGATTGTAGCCGTGGGCGCCGAACGGCGAGGTGCCGGCGGTGCCGATCCACTTCGAGCCGCCCTGGTGGCGGCCCTTCTGCTCCTCGAGGCGCTTCTTCAGGGTCTCCATGAGCTTGTCCCAGCCCATGGCCTCGATCTGCTTCTTCTCTTCTTCAGTGAGGTATTTCTCGGCGAGCTTCTTCAGCCACTCCTCGGGGATCTCCGCCTTTTCCATGGCGTCGAGCAGGTTTTCCAGCCCCTTGAACACCGTGCCGAAGACGCGGTCGAACTTGTCGAGGTTGCGCTCGTCCTTCACCAACGCGGTGCGCGACAGATAGTAGAAATTCTCGACCGAATAGTCAGCAAGGTCGGCGTCGAGCGCCTCCACCAGCGTGAGGTATTCGCGCAGCGTCACGGGGACCTGCGCGTCGCGCAGAGAGGTGAAGAATTGCAGCAACATGATAGATGGACCATCCTAGTATCCGGGCAAAACTATCCCGGATCTTGGCGCGCCCGATCGACAAACGAGAATAAGTACACTTCATCGGTGAATAGCCCCGCGCATTGATTCTTGCTCCGACAATAGTCGATCAATTGTCCTGAATGAGTAAGGCACAAAGCATTTGAATCATGCGACTTTAACCACGTTGGGCTGCGCTCGGGCAGATCACCGCAACTTGTCGACTTTGCACGCGAGTCACTCCATGAACATGCGCGGCTGTTGGAAGTGGCCGAGTGGCCGAAGACTTGATTCCCCTGTAAAACTGCCGCTATTCAGATCATACCTTGCGTACTACCCGCTCCAACAAAACTGATGGTCATGAAATTCACTGGGACGAAGAACTACGTCGCAACCGACGATCTCAAAGTGGCCGTCAATGCCTCGATCGTGCTGCAGCGCCCCCTCCTCATCAAGGGCGAACCGGGCACCGGCAAGACTGTGCTGGCCGAGGAAGTGGCCAAAGCGCTGAACGCGCCGCTGCTGACCTGGCACATCAAGTCCACCACCAAGGCACAGCAGGGCCTCTACGAATACGATGCGGTATCGCGGCTGCGCGATAGCCAACTCGGCGACAGCAGGGTCTCCGACATCAACAATTACATCAAGCGCGGCAAGCTGTGGGAGGCCTTCACCGCCGAGCAGCGCCCGGTGCTGCTGATCGACGAGATCGACAAGGCCGACATCGAATTCCCGAACGACCTCCTGCTCGAGCTCGACCGCATGGAATTCCATGTCTACGAGACCGGCGAGACCATCAAGGCGAAGCAGCGCCCGATCATGATGATCACCTCGAACAACGAGAAGGAGCTGCCGGACGCTTTTCTCCGCCGCTGCTTCTTCCACTACATCAAGTTCCCCGACGCCGACACCATGGGCCGCATCGTCGACGTCCACTTCCCCGGCATCAAGAAGCGCCTGGTCGAAGAAGCGCTGCGCATCTTCTTCGAGGTGCGCGAGGTGCCCGGCCTGAAGAAGAAGCCGTCCACGTCCGAGCTTCTCGACTGGCTCAAGCTGCTGCTCAATGAGGACATGAGCGTCGAGCAGCTGCGCGAGAGGGATCCGCGCAAGCTGATCCCGCCGCTGCACGGCGCGCTGCTCAAGAACGAGCAGGACGTGCACCTGTTCGAGCGGCTGGCGTTCCTCGGCCGGCGAGAGGTCTAACCCTTCAAGAATTCGATATTGGCCGTCGGCCGGAGTTCTTGATATTCAGGTCTCCGATTATTCTGACCGGAGTCGATTAGATGGGCCACTCCCAAGCGGACAAAGCGAAAAGTCGGGAGCGTATTCTGGATGCCGCCGCAGTCCAGATCCGAGAGCTGGGATTGGACGGCCTCAGCATTGCCGAGCTCATGAAATCGGCAAAGCTGACGCACGGCGGGTTTTACGGGCATTTTGACTCGCGCAGTGAGTTGATCTCCGATGCTTTGGCAAAGGCTCTTTCGGAAGGCGGCCCAGAATCAGCGCGCCTGGGAAGCACGAACGGTCCGCGGAGCCTCAAAGCGCTGCTAAACACCTATCTCAGCAAGGCGCACCGAGACGATCGGAGTGTGGGATGTGCGGTAGCGGCGCTGGCTGGAGACGTTGCGCGAAGCGATCGAAGAACGCGCGACGTCATGACGAGCTATCTCTCCCAGCACTTCGACAAAGTAGCTAACCTAGTGGAAGGCGATCACCCCGACGAATCCGCCATTGCCATCGTCTGCACGATGGTCGGAGCGGTCGCCCTTTCGCGAGTCGCGAGAGATCGTCCGATGTCTGACAAGATATTGCGCGCGGCCCAACGAAGCATTCTCGATCTTGTGGAAAGTCGCGAGACAGCTGAAAAATAGCGGCCCGAAGGAAAGAAAAGGACGACGATGAAGCTCTACGATTTCGGACCTGCGGCGAGCGCTCAACGCGTTCGTGTCTTCCTGGCCGAGAAAGGTCTCGAGCTGCCAACCGAACAACTGAACGTCCGGGAAGGGGCGCAGTTCACCCCCGCCCTCACCGAGATGAATCCGTTTCACTGCGTCCCCTTCTTGGAATTGGACGACGGCACGGTCATCGCGGAGTCCCTGTCGATTTGCCGCTATCTCGAAGAAATATACCCGCAACCGGCTCTTTTTGGGCGCACGAGCAGCGAGCGCGCCGTGGTCGACATGTGGTTGCGGCGGTTCGAACTGGATGGCCTTATTCCGATGCTGCACGCCGTCCGCAATTCCTTGCCGATTTTCGCCGGTCGAGTTGTGCCGGGCACGCGGAATGACCTGCCGCAATTGCCCGCGCTGGTCACTCGTGGGCGCGAAATGATGGAAATATTTCTCGGTCGCGTGGAGCCGTACATGGCCAAGAACGCATTCGTCGCCGGCCCCCAATTCAGCGTCGCCGATATCACCGGCTTCTTCGCCATACGCTCGGCCAACGCGCTGAACATGGATATTGGCGCGCGCTATCCTGCCGTCGCGACCTGGTTTGCCAAAGTTTCGGCGCGCCCGTCTTTCCAGCTCTGAGGAGGCCCATATGAAAAATCCAGTTTGCATCGTCACCGGGGTCGGTCCTGAGCACGGCACGGGCGCGGAGATCGCCAGGCGTTTCAGCGAGGGCGGCTATCGGGTCGCGATGATAGCCCGCAATGCGGAGAACCTCCGCAATTTGGCATCGAAGTACGAGGGCGCGCGCGCCTTTCCTTGCGATGTCGGTGATCTCAAAGCGTTGGTCCAGACGCTCGCCCTCATCAGGACCGAGATGGGGGCTCCCCAAGTCGTCGTTCACAACGCCCTGCGTGCAACGCGGGGAAGCATCCTTGCCATGGACCCCGACGATCTGGAGAAGAACTTCCGGGTCAATACCACCGCGCTGCTCCATCTCTCCCGCGAGACTATTCCGCAGATGCTGGCGGCCGGGAAAGGCGCAATCCTGGTAACTGGCAACACGTCCGCCTTTCGTGGAAAGGCCAACTGGGGATTCTTCGCTTCAACGAAAGCGGCCCAGCGCATTTTGGCCGAATCAATGGCGCGTGAATTCGGGCCGAAGGGAATTCATGTCGCCTATTTCATGATCGACGCAGCGATCGACACTCCCCGCACCCGCCCGGTTCTGGCGGCGGACAAGCCCGACGATTTCTTCGCAAAGCCTACCGCCATAGCGGAGGAGATGTTTCGGGTCGCCCACCAGGACCGGTCGACCTGGTCTTTCCTTGTCGAACTACGCCCGTTCGGCGAGGCCTGGTAAGGCTCACCGAACTGGATCAAGCAACCCGCTGCAGTCGCTTCTGAGCCGACCTCTGACCGACAAACCACGATTTGGTGTCAGTCAATTCCGCTTCCAGAAAGCGCCAGACCTGCTTGGTCATCTTTCTGAGGTCGCTTTCGCGGCGGCGGAGCAGCCATAAATCCAAAATGGCCGCCTCGTCCGGAAGCACACGCACCAAGCCTTCAGCCAAGGCAAACGGCACCGGCAGAAATGCCAAGCCGAGACCTTCCGCCGTCGCAGCGAAATGATTGACGACCGGCACGAGCTTCAATGTACTCCGGGCGTTCGCAGCCGAATTGAAGGCCGTCAACAACGAGATATGGCTCGTCCGTTCGTTGTGAAGCCTCCCGTACTCGGCCGTGCTTCCGATCAATTCATGGTCGACCAGCTCGTTCAGGGACCTCGGTGCACCACGTTCCGCCAAATAGCTGTCAGATGCAAACAAACCGAAGGCGATGGTTCCGACGCGGCGACCGATGAGTTCGCTGTCACCCGGATGTCCTATCCGAATGACCAGATCGAGATCACTGGTGGCAAGGTTCTGCTGCTCGACAGTGGAATTGATCTCAAGTCGGATCTGAGGACTCAGGGCGCGCAACTTCTTGACGCGAGGCAGCAGCCAGTGCTTGGTCAGGCCTTCGGTTGCGGAGATCTTGACGGCGGTCGAACGATGGCCGACCCGCAGGGACAGATCCCGGTGAAACTCCTCGAAAGAACGAACCATCTCTTCCGCCGAGCGGAGAAGGTCCTGTCCCTCCTGGGTAAGTTTCACTCCGGACGAGACCCGAAAGAAAAGCGGCGCACCGATATTCCGCTCTAACTCCTTCAAGCGCCTGCTGAGAGTCGGCTGGCTCATGCCCAAGTCCCGGGCGGCCCTGTTGACGCTGCCGGTTCCCGCCACCGAAAAGAAGAGCCTGAACAGATCCCAATTGGTTTCGGTCAAGCGAGGTTTGTGTTGGCTACTACCAGTCGCCCCCAACCCCGTGTTGCGCGGCTCCGCTTCGGAGAAAGGTCCGCCGCGCGCAGCTTCGCCACTCACCACGTTCTCCATTTCCACCCCTTCGAGACACGTGCGAGCGGAGCTAAATGACGCTCGTCATCTTTTACTCAGGATGATGCTTATCATGCAAAACGTCAAGCGGCGGATTAAGCACAGATCGGTTGAAACGAACAATTGAACACACGTTCAATGCATGTTCTCGCGGTTGTGAGGGTTGTGAACAGGACATACCGGCTGCGTAACCTCGGCTCTGTCCTGTTTGCGCTAGAGAGGCGAATTCGCCTCTCGTGGTGATCCATTCTGCCCGGCAAGCTTCGCAAGAACCCGTGCACCTATCGGACGAGTTGTCTGAGAAATCCGCTACATCGCCTTGACGATGCTCTCGGTGACCTTCTTGGCGTCGCCGAGCAGCATCATGGTGTTGTCGCGATAGAACAGCGGGTTATCGATGCCGGCATAACCGGACGCCAGAGAGCGCTTGATGAACATCA
>NZ_JALBGZ010001079.1:0-1498 GCF_023006515.1 Bradyrhizobium sp. PRIMUS42 | reverse complement strand
CCACTGATTCCAGATCGTGTTGACGGTGCGGCGGATCGAGGCGACCTGATCGGGGTTGTCGCGCACGCCGCGCTTGAGGTCGGCGAGGGCCGGCGCGATCTGGGCGTGGACGGATTCGAATTCGCTGCTGAAGGCCGAGCTGCGGTAAAGTTCAAAGCCGCGCGCGGCACTCTCGGACCGGCGCAGCAGCACGCGCAGATCGGAGATCTTCTTCTGCACCTGGACGGTATGATTGATCCACGCCGCATCGGACCGCGACTTGACGTCGAGGGCGATCGAGGCTGCGGTGATGATCAGGAGGATGGCAAGTCCAGCACCGAGAATGACGCGCTGCGTTGGAATCAAGGGACTTCTTTCTTGTCCTTCGGCTGCGCGCTCTCGCCCGTGAGGCATTCCCGGATCGTGGTCAGCAACGCTTCGGGCGTGAACGGCTTGCGCAGGCAGCGCGTTGCGCCAAGCTCCAGCGCCATGCGGAGGAAATCGGGAGAGGGCGAGGCGGATGAGGCGAAGGCGTAGCCGGACATCGCGATCAGCGGAGTAGCCGGCGCGCGCTCATGAAAGATGCGGATGGACTCGAAGCCGCGCATATGCGGCATGAAGATGTCAACCAGCATCACCTCAAAGGCCTGCGCTTCCAGCGCAGCCAGTCCTGTTTCGCCACCGTCGGCCAGCGTGACGTCGAAGCCCTGACGTTGGAGGAGGACCTCGATGGTCGCGCCGACCATCGGATCGTCATCAACCACGAGAACACGCGGCATGACACTTCCCAGCAATCGAAGTCCCCACGACGGTGATACAGGTGAATCGAGCACCGGGTCAATTTTGGATTGGATCAGGGTAGATATGCACGGTGCGGTGCATAGGATAAAGCGGGTTCCACGGGGCTGAGCCCGCTCAGGCCGTCTGTGCACTGGCGATAACGCGCGCTACCCGAGTTGCGAGAAGGTTCGATGAGGTTGAAGCAAACTCGAAGGGCAAGGCACGGCGAATCCGAACGGCAAGACGTCGTTCAAGACATGGTCGCTGCGTTTTCCAAGCGCTTTGGATAAGTCCGCGCGTCACCATCGCGCTTGAAGGGCGGCGCCGGCCATCACCGGCGCCGCCCTTGCGACGTGTCGCATCGATCGTTCAGGCCGCCTTACGGGCAGGGATGCCGCTGGCCGTCATAACCGAGATAGGTACCCGAAGCGGGGTCATAGGATCTGTAGCGCTGCGCGCAATAGGCTGCATCGCCGCCTCCATCGGGGACCACCGCCACTGACGGCTCATCATAGTAGCTGCCATAGTAGTAGGGATCATCGTAATAGCTGCCGCCGTAATAGGCGTACGAGCCGAGGCCGCCGATCGCCGCCCCCGCCGCGAAGCCGGGCCAGAATCCGCCGCGACGATGATGGTGATGCCAGCCACCGCCGTTCCAGTTGCCGCTGCGGCCTTGCCAGGTCCCGCCGTTGGCTGCTGCAAAGTTGCGGCTGACGCCACCGGTGAAGGACGTGCCGCC
>NZ_JALBGZ010001078.1:0-1500 GCF_023006515.1 Bradyrhizobium sp. PRIMUS42 | reverse complement strand
AACACCTCGAAGCGGCGGCGCACCTGGCGGACGTGCCGGCGCATGGCGTCGTCAGGTAGCCAATCCTCGCCCTGCTCGGAGGCCGCGCCCGCAAGGACGCGGCAATGATCCGGCAGATAGGAGCCACTGCGATAGTCCCATTCGGGATAGGTGAGATCCGCGTTCAGCCGCGATGCATCGAGGGCTTCCGGCGGCAGGTCGAGATCGAACTTGAACCGGCTCGCCGGCTTGCCGGTGCGGCGGCTGAGCGTGATCTCCTCGAGATCGTCGGCCGCTTTCTGCGCATCCTCGTCCTCGCTGTCGTCGGCCGGACGGTCGACATTGACCATCTCGGCCATCGCGAGGATCTTCTCGAAGCGGTTGAGCACGAAAGGATCGCGGCGATTGGCATTGTCCTCGCGCTCGCGGACCGCAAAGCGCTTGCGATCGTCCCTGGTCGCGGCATCCGCACCCGGTGCGCACTCGTCCTCGCCGGCATGTGCGGGCGAGAGTTCTCGCGTCCAGCAATCCCCCCAGAGCGGGCACGGCAGGATCGAATGATAGCCCGGAGGCGCCTTGTCCGGCAGAGGGCCCGTCCCCATCATCGCCGGCCACAATCTGCCCGCAGGCGCCTTGCCGGCTCCGAGCAAGGCCAGCACGATCTGCTCGATCTCCTGCTCGATGCGTGGCAAGGGGCGACGAGGCCGGGCCTCGGCAGTTGCTGCGGCGAGCTTCGCGTAATCAGCGACGAGCCCGGGAAATTGCGTGAGCACCCAGACCGCCGTCTCGCTCGCCCGGCGCAACACCAGCAGATCCCGCCGCAGCGGATCGGCCTCTATGATGGTCTCGATCGGCGCGGCTGCGAACCACGCCGCAAGCCAGCGATAGAGCGCCGCGTTCAAGGCCCGGTCGGGAAAGATCGAGATGCGATCGGGGAGGAAGATGGTCGCCGCGTCGCGGCCCGGCTGCTCCAATCGCTCGTCTCCAAGGCCGATGCGCTGCCGCCAGCCGAGACGGTGTCCCGATTTCCGGGCACCTGCGCTTGCGATCTGCACCCCGGTCTCGCCGCCGAGCGCGCGGAACATCACCGCGAGCCGGCCCCTCATCTCGGCAAGTGCGACCGCCTGATCGTCGTGGACAGGATAGCTCGCGGTGCCGCCGACCATCCGGTGCCAGGCGCGACCGACCGTCTCCTCCAGTTCGAGGAAGTCGAGCATGGGCGCGGCCTCACCCGATCACGGCGCGTGCGACGTCCAGCAGCGCCGCCTTCACGTCGGAATCGTCGGTGAGCGGTTCGATCATGCCGGCCAGCACGGCATCGGCAATCGGCGTGCCCGCGGCAATCAGGGTCGCGCAATAGACCACGAGCCGGGTCGAGACGCCCTCCTCCAAATCGTGGCCCTTGAGCGCGCGCAGCCCGGAAGCCGCCCGGGAGGATGGCTGGCCAGCCAAAGATGCGGCCAAATCAAAAAGCCCCGGGGCCGAGCCCGGGGCTTGCTGCTCGTTCAGAACGGCAGGTCA
>NZ_JALBGZ010001077.1:0-1500 GCF_023006515.1 Bradyrhizobium sp. PRIMUS42 | reverse complement strand
GCCTATCTGTGCATCGCGGGCGGGATCGATGTTCCGTTGGTGCTCGGCTCGCGCAGCACTCAGCTGCGCGGCGCCTTCGGCGGGCTGGAGGGCCGTCCCCTGCGCGACGGCGATGGGTTGCCGATTGTCGCGACATCCGATCGCGCCAAGACAGGCTTCGGCATCACGCCGCCCGGTCTAGCCCTGCCGTCGGAGGTGGACGGGCTGCCTGCCGTGCGGGTGCTGCCGGCGGCCGAATACGATAGCTTCGCGCCGTCTTCCCACGAGGCGCTATGGTCCGAGCCGTGGAAGATTACGTCGCAGAGCGACCGTTACGGCTATCGTCTCGCCGGCCCCGAGCTCAGGCCGCAGCGACCCATGGAGCTGCGCTCCCACGGCATTGTTCCAGGCGTGATCCAGGTCCCCCATGGTGGCCAGCCGATCATCCAGATGCGCGATGCGCAGCCGTCGGGCGGCTACCCCAAGATCGGCACCGTCATCGACGCCGACCTCTGGCGCCTCGGCCAAGCTCCCATCGGAAGCCGGATTCGTTTCGTGCTGTGCAACTGGGACGAGGCGCTGGACGCGTTGGCGGCGACCCGGCGCTGGCTGAGCAACGTCCGCCGATTGGTTGAGCTCTACTGCGACCAGGGAGCGGTGCGATGACCAATCCGCTCAACCATGTCGATCAGCTCTGCGCCTTCCTCGCGGCGACCGACATCGGCCTGCTCGAGCTGAAAGGCCCAGCCGGGGTGCTGCGCCTGCGGCATGACGGCGCCCGCGTCGAGGTCGAGATGATCGAGGCTGCGGCGGCGGCCCTGATTTCTCCACCCACGCAGGTCATTCGGGCACCCGTGCCGGGCATCTACCTCGACCGCCATCCATTGCGCTCGCAACCATCGGTCGCCGTCGGCACCGAGGTCGCCGCCGGCACGCCGCTCGCCTTCCTCCAGATAGGACCGCTCTTGCTTCCGGTCCCGGCACCGGAGGACGGTCTGGTCGCTGAGAAGTTCGCCGAGCATGGCGCGACCGTGGGATACGGCGCGCCCCTGATCGGATTGCAGCCGCACGGGAGTGACGCCGAATGAAGATCGATCTCAATGCGGATCTGGGCGAGGGCTACGGCCCCTGGTCCATGGGCGACGACGACGCTCTGCTCGGCCTCGTCTCGTCGGCCAACATCGCCTGCGGCTTTCACGCAGGCGACCCGCTGATCATGCAGCGCACCGTGGAATCGGCAAAGGCGCGTGGGGTCGATGTCGGCGCCCATGTCGGTTTCCCGGATCGCCAGGGCTTCGGCCGCCGGGTGATGCAGATCGATGCCACCGAACTCGCGGCGATGGTCACCTATCAGCTCGGCGCGCTTGCAGGCATCGTCCGCGCAGCCGGTTACCGCATGACCCACTTGAGCTTCCACGGTGCCTTGGGCAACATGGCCGCCGCCAACGCCGGGCTCGCCGAACCGCTGGTCCGCGCCGTCGCCGCGTTCAATCGGGAGCTCCTCATCGTATCGTCGACCAG
>NZ_JALBGZ010001076.1:0-1501 GCF_023006515.1 Bradyrhizobium sp. PRIMUS42 | reverse complement strand
AACCGGGGGGTTGGCGGTCTGGGCGGCGAGCTCGCCGATCAGGCGGTCGGCGTCGGCGGCCATGCCGTCGGGCGCCTGGATCACCAGACGCTCCAGCGACCAGCGGTAGGACGAGACGCGCTGCTCCAGGCATTGCTGCACCCACTGCACGATCAGCGAGTTCTCCTGCATGCGCGCGACCGCGTCGTCCTTCTCCCTCGGCGAGAGCGCCGAAACACGCGCCATGCTGGCATCGCGCTTCCTGTCGAGATCGATGACGCGGATCGCGCTGGCGAAGAACGGCTCGAAGCGGGTGATGTCGTTGCGCACGTCCTCGATCAGCTGCGCATAACGCGAGGAATGCGAGCGGTGCGGCTCGTCGATCAGCGTGCGTCCGTACATGGTGCGATCGAACACGATCTTCTGACGCCAGGGCGATGGCAGCGCCTTGTAGTCGCCGAACACGCTCTTCCATGCGGGGCGCGACAGCGGCGGCTCGATCATGGGATAGGCGAGGTCGCGCAGCTGGCGCTCTTCGTCGGTGAGCTGGAATTGCGAAGGCTTCAGGCCGACGCTGGAGGTAACCTCCGCGCCCAGCCAGCGATGCATGTCGTCACTGCGCATGTCGGCGCGGGTGCGGCCGAAATCACCGCCGCTACAGGCTGCGAGCATCGCGCCGAGAAGCGTAAGCAGGGCGGCCGATAAAAAGGGCCGGATCTGGCGGATGGCGTCCGGCATTGCAAAAGCCGGAAATCAGCGACGGCGACGACGGCGCCCCGGCGCTGTGCCCTGCTCGGGGCCGCGATCGCCGCTGGTTTCATCTGCCTCGCGCTCGATACGGATGACGGGAAGGATCAGGATCGTTCCCATGTCCGCGCGCGGAGCGACATCCCCCGACGAGCCCACCCGGCGACCGGCCGGAAATTCAATGATGGTCCCCATGTCAGCTCTCTTCAATTGCCGCGCGACCGAACGCGCCCCTGCAACATGCAATTCATTAAGATCAGTTCATGGTTAACGGGGTGTAAACGCGGCGTTCGGACCGTAGCGGCACGGGCCGGTCCGCGACGTCCCGTTAAGGCACGAGACCGCGACAAGTGGAGCGTTCGGCTTCACGCCTCGTTTTCCTTAACGAGCCTTTAAAGGAGCCTGCGATAGGCTGGCGGCGAGTATCCTTCCCAGGTCGCGTATCTCTCCATGACCAAGTCGCTGTTTCCCGGATTCGACGGGCTGATGTCCCTCTCCCGTCGCGAAGGCGTCGATGTTCGGCCGACGCTGCTGCGCGTGCTGACCGACCTTTACGTCCAGACGCGCATCCACAGCGAGGACGAGCAGCGTCAGTTTACCGAGCTTGCAACACGGCTGATCGACCAGGTTGACGATGCGACGCGCGCGGCCATCAAAGCCAAGCTCGCGATCTATCCGCAGACGCCGGTCCCGGTGCTGCAGAAGCTCGGACTGGTCGCCGCGCAGGAAGGCCGCAGGGTTCCGCTGGCGCGCGAGATTCCCACGCCCGCACCCG
>NZ_JALBGZ010001075.1:0-1502 GCF_023006515.1 Bradyrhizobium sp. PRIMUS42 | reverse complement strand
TGTCGGAGACCGCGAACCGGGCGAGCGACCGCGCGAGCTTCGTCGCTTCCGCCTGCCAGCAGGCCTCGGACAACGTGCAGACGGTGGCCTCCGCCGCCGGCGAATTGTCGTCCTCGATATCGGAGATCAGCCAGCGCGTCGCGCAGGCCGCGACCGTGGCCGACAAGGCTGCCGCCGACGGTCAGCGCACCAACGACACCGTGCAGGGGCTGGCTGCGGCCGCGCACAAGATCGGCGAAGTCATCGACCTCATCAACCAGATCGCCTCGCAGACCAATCTGCTCGCGCTCAACGCCACCATCGAGGCGGCGCGGGCCGGCGAAGCCGGCAAGGGCTTTGCGGTGGTCGCGAGCGAAGTGAAGTCGCTGGCGAGCCAGACCGCGAAGGCGACCGACGAGATCGGCGCCCAGATCACCGCGATCCAGGCCGAGACCAATCAGGTCGTCGGCAACATCGAGAGCATCCGCGCCACCATCATGGAGGTCAACGAGATCTCCTCCTCGATCGCCGCCGCCGTCGAGGAGCAGGGCGCCGCCACGCAGGCGATCGCCCATAGCGTCCAGGAGGCGGCCTCCGGCACCGACCAGGTCTCGCAAAACATCTCCGGCGTGACCGATGCGACCGCAGAGACCGGCCAGGCCGCCGGCCTCGTGCTGCAGTCGAGCGGCCGGCTGACGCAGAAACTGCAATCCCTCGAGAACGAGGTCAGCGTCTTCGTCGCGGGCGTGCGCGCGGCGTAACGAAACGCGCTGCACCTTTTTGGTATTTCCGCGTCGCGGCATCGGCTGCGGCGCGGATGCTGTTTTTCTTGACATGAACTCTGCCGTGCTCGACGTGTAGTGACGTCGAGCGACGGCACGTGCGTGCCTGCGCGAAGAAAAAAAGCAGCACGGGAAGACCTCATGAGCGCAGGCCTCAACGAACAGGACTACCTCGCCACCTTGCGCGGCCTGTGGGACAAGGCCTGGCCGAAGGGCCTGCCGCGTTCGCCGAACTATCTGCACGGCGAAGTTCCCTTGACGGAATATCTGCGCGCCTGGGCGAAGCGCAGTCCCGAACGTCCCGCGGTGATCTTCTACGGCCACGTCACGACCTACGCGGATCTCGACCGGCAGAGCGACCGCTTCGCGGCGCTGCTGGCGGCCAAGGGCGTTCGCAAGGGCGATCGCGTCGCCGTGTTCCTGCCGAATTGCCCGCAATTCCACATCGTGTTCTTCGGCATCCTGAAGCTCGGCGCGATCCACGTTCCGGTCAGCCCGCTGTCGCGCGCGTTCGAGCTGTCCTACGCGCTCAACGACAGCCAGGCTGAGGTGATCGTGTCGCTGGACCAACTCATGCCCGTCATCGAGCAGGTCAGGGGCGAGGTACGCCTGCGCGAAATCATCGTCACCAGCTTTGCCGACGTCGTGCCGACAACGCCCGCGTTCCCCGTTCCGGACTCGATCCGCACGCCGCGCGTTGCGGTGCCGGGCGCGACCGATCTGTTGCCCGCGCTTGCGGCG
>NZ_JALBGZ010001074.1:0-1506 GCF_023006515.1 Bradyrhizobium sp. PRIMUS42 | reverse complement strand
CTCCTGGGTCCCGGCTCTGCGCCGCAGCGCTTGCGCGCTGCAGCGCGTCCGGGACACGCGTGCAGAGCACGGGCGAGCCGGCATCCCCACGAATGTGGCGAGATCGCATCGGTTCAACAAAAAATCCCCTGTCGACGGTCGCCCGCGGTACCTTGATGAATCAACCCCGGTTGGTCCATAAGCGGCGTCCCGTGGTCGGTGGTTCGCCCCCGTATTGCGTGCTTGGATAGAGGAATTCTCGCGTGGCAAATATCAACCAGAAAATTGCGCAAGAGCTTGGGGTTCGGGCCGAGCAGGTCGAGGCGACGGTGACGCTGCTCGACGGCGGCGCCACGGTTCCCTTCATCGCCCGCTACCGCAAGGAAGCGACCGGTGCGCTCGACGACGCGCAATTGCGCACCCTGGAAGAGCGCCTGGGTTACCTGCGCGAGCTCGAAGACCGCCGCAAGGCCATCCTCGAATCAGTTCGGGAGCAGGGCAAGCTCGATGCCGCGCTCGAGGCCTCCATTCTCGCCGCCGACAGCAAGGCCCGCCTCGAAGACATCTATCTGCCGTTCAAGCCCAAGCGCCGCACCAAGGCGGAGATTGCCAAGGAAGCCGGCCTCGAGCCGCTCGCCAATCAGCTGATGGCGGAACCCACCAACGATCCCAAAGTCGTGGCGGAAAGCTTCGTCAACGCCGAGAAGGGCGTTGCGGATGCCACTGCTGCGCTGGACGGCGCCCGCGCCATCCTGGTCGAGCGGTTCGACGAGGACGCCGATTTGATCGGCGCGCTTCGCGAGGAGATGTGGACCAATGCGCGCATGGCGTCCAAGGTGCGCGACGGCAAGAAGACCGAGGGCGAAAAATTCGCCGACTATTTCGAGTTCTCCGAGCCGCTGACCAAATTGCCGTCGCACCGCATCCTCGCGATGTTCCGCGGCGAGAAGGAAGAGATCCTCGACCTGCAAATCCAGGCCGAGGCCGAGGCGCCGCCGCCGGGCGTGCCCAGCGCCTATGAATTGAAGATCATGAAGCGGTTCGGCATCGCCGACCTCAAGCGCGCCGGTGATCGCTGGCTGATCGACACCGTGCGCTGGGCCTGGCGCACCAAGATCCAGGTGCATCTCAACATCGACCTGCGCATGCGGCTGTGGAACGCCGCCGAGACCGAGGCCGTGCGCGTGTTCGCGTCCAATTTGCGCGATCTCTTGCTGGCCGCGCCTGCCGGCACCCGCGTCACCATGGGTCTCGATCCCGGCTACCGCACCGGCGTCAAGGTCGCCGTCACCGATGCAACCGGCAAGGTGGTCGATACCGCGGTGATCTATCCGCACGAGCCGCAGCGGCAGTGGAACGAGTCGCTCGCGATCCTCGGCAAGCTCGCGTTGAAGCACCGCGTCGAGCTGATCGCGATCGGCAAGAAGGAGGTCAACTCGCGCGGCTATTGCTCGTCGTTCAACTTCAAGGGTGCCGACCAGCAGAAGAAGGTCGGCGCGCTCTCCGGCGGTGAACGCAACCGCGTGC
>NZ_JALBGZ010001073.1:0-1513 GCF_023006515.1 Bradyrhizobium sp. PRIMUS42 | reverse complement strand
CATCAGCGTGATGTCGCGGTTCGGCTCGGACAGCGGCACCAGTGCGACGGCGCGGCGGTCGTTATCGGCGTTGGCGATCAGCTCGTCGGCCGCCCTGATCCTGACGTCCCAGTGCGAGGCCGCGCTCCAGCCGTCGTCGAACATGATCATCAGCGGCGCCTTGCTGCCGGCAAGGCCCGTTTGCGGATTCCAGATCGGGCCGGCGGCGGCGAAAATGACGAGCGCTGCAGCCAGGAGCCGCAATGCGGTCAGCCACCATGGCGTCCGCGAGGGCGTCTCTTCCCTTGGCGCAATGTCGAACAACAGGCGCGTCGGCGGAAACTCGATGCGGCGCGGCCGCGGCGGCATCACGCGCAGCAGCCACCACAGCACCGGAAGGCTGACGAGCCCGATCAGGAGCAGCGGTTGGGTGAAGGCGAGCGGCAGTCCCATCATGCGACCGGCCCCGCCTTGATCGTCGTGGTGCGGGCGGCCGACTTGCTCACCTGCATGCCGGCATGCAGGAACAGCAGCAGCTCGGCGGCGGAGCGATCGGTGGCATGCGTCGTGAACAGCCAGTCCAGCTTGCCCGTCTCGGCGCGGATCTGGTCGCGGTGCAGCGTGAGCCGCGCGGTGTAATCCTGCGCCCAGCTCTCGGCGCGGCCGGCGGTGATCACGCCGAACCCTTCGGGCTCGACGAACTCGACGCGGCCGGAATAGGGGAACGATTCTTCGGCGGGATCGACGATCTGCACCAGCGTGCCGTGCGCGCCGGAGCCGGAGAGCCCTGCGAGCGTGGCCCTGATCTCTGATATCGGCGACCAGAAATCCGACAGCACGATCGTCTCGGCGAGTGCCGCAGGCACGAAGGACGGCGGCAGGCTGAGACGATCGGCATCGTCATGCAGCATCGCCTGCGCCATCTTGTCGATGACGCTGCGGCTCGCCGTCGGCGCCATCAGCCCGGGAATGCCGACGCGTTCGCCGCCGGAGACCAGCAGCTCGGCCAGCGCGAACGCGACGATCAGCGTCCGTTCGAGCTTGGACTCGCGCGCGGATTTCGAGGCGAATGCCATCGAGGGCGAGCGGTCGGGCCAGATCCAGACCGTGTGGGAGGCTTCCCATTCGAGCTCGCGGACATAGAGATGGTCGTCGCGCGCCGAGCGCCGCCAGTCGACGTTCTGCGCCGGCTCGCCGGAGACGAAGCGGCGATACTGCCAGAAATTCTCGCCGGAGCCGGCGCGGCGCCGTCCATGCAGGCCGTGGATGACGTTGGCGGCGATACGGCGGGCCTCGAGCACCAGGCGCGGCAAGGAAGCTGCGAGCGTGCGGCTTTCGCCATCGGCACGTCGGATCGCAATGATCTCCTTCGCCGCGTGCCCGTTCTCCGCTGCCATCAACCCATCCGTGTCTTCAATTGCCGGATCACGTCCGGAATCGTGCGGCCTTCGGCCCGCGCCTGGAACGTCAGCGCCATGCGGTGCTTCAGCACCGGCTCGGCGAGGTCGAGCACGTCGTCGACCGAGGGCGCGAG
>NZ_JALBGZ010001072.1:0-1533 GCF_023006515.1 Bradyrhizobium sp. PRIMUS42 | reverse complement strand
CGGAAGTCGCCGGCATTCTCGAGCGTCTTGCGCGCGGCCTCGACGAAGGCGGCATCGGCATCGGCATTTTGAACGCCTACGCGCCGGGCGCCGGCGTGCAGGAGCTGACCGCGGTCTGCCAGCTCGCCGCGGTCAAGGACGTGCCGACCTTCACCCACGTCGCCTTCATGTCGCGCATCGACCCCGAAAGCGCGGTGGAAGCCTATATCCGCCTGATCGGCTATGCCGGCGCCACCGGCGCGCACATGCACATCTGCCATTTCAACTCGTCGAGCAAGACCGACGTCGAGCGTTGCCGCGTGCTGATCGCGAAGGCGCAGGCGCAGGGCCTGCCGATCACCGTCGAGGCCTATCCCTACGGCACCGGCTCCACCGTGCTCGCCGCCGCCTTCTTCAGCGATCCCCAATTCGTCGAGCGCAACGGCACCGGCTATGATTCCGTGCAGCGCGTGACCGACGGCTATCGCTTCCACGACCGCGAGGAGCTGTTGAAGGCACAGGCCGAAGAGCCGTCCTCGCTGGTGCTCTGGCACATCCTCGACACCGAGAACAATGCGCATCACCGCGACCTGCTCGACATGTCGGTGCTCTATCCCGGCGGCGCCATCGCCTCGGACGCGATGCCGTGGACGACGTCTGACGGCAAGACCTACACCGGCGATGCCTGGCCGCTGCCTGACGATGCCACCTCGCATCCGCGCTCGGCCGGCTGCTTCACGAAATTCATCCGCGAATGGGTGCGCGAGCGCAAAGCGGTGTCGCTGCTGGAAGGCGTGCGCAAATGCGCGCTGATCCCCGCGGAAATCCTGTCGCAGAGCACACCCGCGATGCGCGCCAAGGGCAGGCTCACCAAGGGCGCCGATGCCGACATCGTTGTGTTCGACTACGAAAAACTGTCGGACCGCGCCACCTTCACGACGATGAACCGTCCGTCGGAAGGCGTGCGGCACCTCGTTGTCAGCGGCCAGCCGCTGATTACCGATGGAATTCTCGATGTCGCGGCGCGGCCCGGAAAACCCGTGCGCCGTCCCGTCGTCGAGAGCTGACCCCATGCCGGTCCCCATTCTGCTGGTCACGGGCTTTCTGGGGGCGGGCAAGACCACGGTCGTCAACCATCTGCTGGCGCACGCGGAGGGACGGCGCATTGCCGCTGTGGTCAACGATTTCGGCGCCATCAACATCGATGCGGAGCTGATCGCGGGCGCCAGCGACGGCGTGGTCAGCCTTGCCAATGGCTGCATCTGCTGCTCGCTGGAAGGCGATCTGCTGCGCACGCTCTCGACGCTGCTGCGGCGCGATCCGAAGCCGGAATACATCGTCATCGAGACCAGCGGAGTCGCCGACCCCGCCGACATCGTCCGCAACCTGATGGATCCCGTGATCCTGCGCGAGGCGCCGCTGGAGACGGTGCTCTGCGTGATGGATGCGGCGACGCCGCCATCAGCGCTGGACGACGCGCTCCAGCGCTCGCAGCTCCGCGTCGCTGACATCGTCGCGCTCAGCAAGCTTGATCTGGCGGACGCAGGCGCGGGG
>NZ_JALBGZ010001071.1:0-1535 GCF_023006515.1 Bradyrhizobium sp. PRIMUS42 | reverse complement strand
CGCTGCTGGTGGCGGCCGATGCGACCGATCCGGTGGCGGCGAGCGCCGCGATCGGCTCCCTCGGCATGGTCGTGCAGACCGCGCTCAAGCACGATCTCTATATCGGCGATCCCCCGGATATGCCGTTCGAGATCCGCGCGCATGCCCGCTACAATCCGGCCGCGGCCTCCAGTCTCAACATCGTGCCGGGTCTCGTTGGCACCATCCTCACCATGACGATGCTGATCTTCACCGCGCTGTCGGTCACGCGCGAGGTCGAGCGCGGCACCATGGAAAGTCTGCTGTCGATGCCGATCAAGCCGGTGGAGGTGATGTTCGGCAAGATCGTGCCTTACGTGCTGGTCGGCTTCCTCCAGGCCTTCCTCATCATCGGCATCGGCGTCGGCCTGTTCGGCGTGCCCGTGCTCGGCAATCTGTTCCTGCTCGCGCTGCTCTCGACGCTGTTCATCACCACCAATCTGGCCATCGGCTACACCATCTCGACGGTGGTGCAGAACCAGCTCCAGGCCATGCAGATGTCGATGATGTTCTTTCTGCCGAGCATTCTCCTGTCCGGCTTCATGTTCCCGTTCGCGGGCATGCCGGCCTGGGCCCAATATCTCGGCGAAGGCCTGCCACTGACGCACTATCTGCGCATCGTCCGCGCTATCATGCTCAAGGGCGCGACCATGCAGAACCTTCGTTTCGACACGCTGGCGCTGGCAGCCCTGATGCTGCTCGCCATGACCATCGCCGTGACGCGCTTCCGCCGCACGCTGGATTGAGGCAAACTGTCTCGCAGTCATTCCGGGGCGATGCGCTAGCATCGCACCCGGAATCTCGAGATTCCGGGTTCACGGCTTCGCCGCGCCACGGAATGACAAGGGGGCGGAATGGTCAGGTTTGCGAGCAGGAAGACACGGCACCATGCCGTGCTGTCGGAGGATTTCGAGCGCGAGCTGACGCGGGAAGTGCTGCGCACCGAGCTGTTGCGGGTGCGGGCGCTGATCATGACGGGCTGCGTCATGATGGTGTTCCTCACCGCGATCTACCTGATCGACCCCATTGTGGTGAACCGGGTCTGGCGCGGAACGGAGGGGATCGTCGAGGTCTACGGTCTTCTGGTCGGCTTCATCCTGTTCGAAGTCTGGGTCCACACCCAGATCAGAAAGAATCTCCGCCTCGATCGCGACCTGCCGGTGATCCGGCGCTATATCGGCACGCTGATCGAGACGTCGCTGCCTACGCTGATTCTCGTTCTGCAGATCCGGACCATGGGCGCGGCCCAGGCGCTCGGCTTCGCCGTGCCGCTGATGTACTTCATTTTCGTCATCCTCTCGACCCTGAGGCTCGACTTCTGGCTCTCCGCATTCACGGGTTTCGTGGCCGCGGCCGGGCTTCTCTCCGTCGCGCTGTACTACAATTCGGCTGACGAGGCCGGCGACCCCCTGATCTATTTGCACGCCGTGCGCAGCGTCGTCATTCTGATCTGCGGCGTGCTGGCGGGCGCCGTGGGCGCTCAGTTGCGCCGCCAGTTCGCCGCGAGCATCGCGGCG
>NZ_JALBGZ010001070.1:0-1542 GCF_023006515.1 Bradyrhizobium sp. PRIMUS42 | reverse complement strand
TCTCGCGCTTCCGCGGCGAGCCGGTGCCGGCGACCGGATTCTCGATCGGCGTGTCGCGCTTGCAGGCTGCGCTGACGCTGCTCGGCAAGCTCGACACGCGGCCCGAATTCGGCCCCGTCGTCGTCACCGTGTTCGACCGTGAACGCGTCGCCGACTATCAGAAGATGGTGGCAAGCTTGCGCACCGCCGGCATCCGCGCCGAGCTTTATCTCGGCAATCCCAAGAACATGGGTAACCAGCTCAAATATGCCGACCGCCGCAACAGCCCCTGCGTGATCATCCAGGGCTCGGATGAAAAGGCGCGTAGTGAGCTACAGATCAAGGATCTGGTCGAAGGCGCCAAAGCGGCCGCCGCGATCGCCTCCAACCAGGAATGGCGCGAGAGCCGCCCGGCGCAGTTCTCGTGCAGCGAAGCCGATCTTGTCGCCAAGGTGCGCGAGGTGCTGGCGCGCCATGACGTAAAGTGGGGCTAGCTATTCGCTGGCGCCGTCATGCCCGGGCTTGTCCCGGGCAGCCACGTCTTGTTTGATGGCGGCCGTCAATGGCCGGTATTCGGCCCCAAGGGAGAGAAAAATGCCTGAGATCACTGTCAGCATGGCCGAAGGCCGCACCGACGAGCAGAAGGCCGGCATGATGCGCGACATCACCCAGGCACTGGTGAAGAATCTCGGCGTCGATGCCGATGCCGTGGTCATCCAGATCAACGAAGCCCCGCTCCGCCACAAGATGAAGGGCGGCAAGACGTTCGTGGAACGCGCGGCGGCTGCGAAGAAGTGATGCGTTAGCGTCATTCCGGGGCAGCCCACTAGGGCTGAACCACAATGCGCAACGGCGCATTGGGGAATCTCGTTCGACAATCTGTGGATTCCGGGTTCGCGTTGCGCGCGACCCGGAATGACGAGCAAGCAAGATGGACGCACGCGACTTCATCACGATCGGAATGAGTGCCGAGCGCACGCTGGTGGTCCCAGTGGAGCGCACGGTCGGGCATTTCGTGTCCGGCATGCCTTTTGTTTACGCGACGCCGATGATGATACTGGAGATGGAGATGACCTCGGGCGATGCGATCCGCGCCGCGCTTCAGCCGGGTTGGGTCACCGTCGGCACCGAGGTCGATATCCGCCATCTCGCCGCCGCCCCCGTCGGTGCGACGGTGCGGACCACGGCAAAGGTCGTCGCGGTCGAGCGCCGTGTCATCCGCTTCGAGGTCGAGGCGTTCGAGGGCACACGCAAGCTCGGCGAAGGCCGCCACGCGCGCGGGCTCGTCAATGTCGAGATGTTCAATAAGCGGCTGGGGGCTGGCTCGACTTCGTAGGGTGGGCAAAGGCGCGAAGCGCCGTGCCCACCATCTCTCCGGGACCCGCGATGAAGGTGGTGGGCACGCTTCGCTATTGCCCACCCTACGGCACCTGTCTACTTCGCCAATTCCTGCGACCGCTTGGTCGCCGCCGCGATCGCGCGGATCATCAACTCGCGCAGACCCGGCTCACCCATCAGCACGCCGAGCGCTGCGGCCGTGGTGCCGCCGGGCGAGGTGACGTT
>NZ_JALBGZ010000106.1:0-12238 GCF_023006515.1 Bradyrhizobium sp. PRIMUS42 | reverse complement strand
CTGCCTGCGGGGGCGGCGGCGCGCCGGGCCGCTTTCTGGCTGGTATCGCTCGCGGTCGCCGGGGCGGCCTGAACCTCCGAGAGCAGGGCCTTGTGCTGGTGCTTGTTGAGATAACCCGATGAGGGATAGCCGCGCGCCGACTGCCAGCGCTTGAGCACCGAGCGGGTCTCCTCGCTGAACACGCCGGTCTGCTTGGTATCGAAGCCGAGCCCGTTGAGGCGACGCTGCACGTCGCGGCGCTGGGTCTTGTCGAGGCCGATCTGATCCTCGGTGAGCTGGGTGGCCTCGTCGGTGAAGGTCGCGGGATCAACGCCGGCGTTGAGGGTGCGCGTCGCGGTCGAGGGGCCGCTCTTGATGGCAGCGAGGCGTGCCAGCGCCAGCGCCTTGAACTGACCGTTCGGATAGGCGGTGAGATAGGCGTTGAGCTCTTCCGGCTTGTTGGACTCCTTCACCGAGCGCCAGTATTCGAGCTCGACGCCGTCCGAGCCGCCGGTCGCAGTCGGCATCATGCCAGAAGCGGTCGGTGCTGCGTTGGCGACCTGGGTCGTCGGGGCCTGGTTGAGATAGACGGAGCCGGTCAGGTTGGTGTGGCCCCAGGGCAGCTGGCCCTTGCGGGTCTCTTCATTGACCTGGGCGCGTACCGACGTCATCGCCTGCTGGATCTCGATGCCGGGCTTGGTGATGTTGTCGATCAGCGCACGCGTGAACGGGCTGTTGTTGCCCTCCTGACCGTCAAGCGCGGTCTGGCCGGGGCCGGTGGCGAACGCGATGAGGGTGCCTTCACCGGATTTCATCTCGGCGAGACCGCTCTGCACGTTGACGCTGCGCGTCGCGGAGTTCGACTTGATCTTGGCGGCGAACGGATTGTCGCGGCAGGCATCGAGGAAGACGAGCTTGACCTTGGCATCGCCCATGGTCTGCTCGAGCGTCAGATCGATGTTGATGGCGGCGCCCAGCTTGACGTCCATCTCCGACTTGATGTCGGCGTCGACGGGCAGCAGGTAATTGGTGCCGCTGACGGCGATGCCATGGCCGGCGTAATAGAACAGCGCGATGTCGGAGCCCTGCGCCTTGCGGCCGAAGTCGAGCAGCTTCTCCGTCATCTGGTCGCGGCTGAGATTGGATCCTTCGATCACTTCGAAGCCGACATTGCGCAGCGTGGACGCCATTGCCTTGGCGTCGATCGGCGGGTTCGGCAATTGGGCGACGTTCTTGTAGTTGCCGTTGCCGACAACGAAGGCGACGCGGCGGTCGGCCTTCGCGGCACTGACCGACAGGGCCATGCACATCAGCGAAGCGAGGAGGGTGAGATAGCGCATCTGAGATCCCCAACAGAATCGAATTGCAGGCAGCAACGAATTGGCAACGAACCTACACGAAGTGCCCGACTTCGTGCCACCAAAACGGCTAGTAGGTCGCGTCCAAACCGCTACTGTGTGGCCGAATGTGCACGATGGAGATGCGCTCCAACGTGATCCAAATCACACGGCCACTTTGTTTTGTCGCGCGAGGCGGCGTGAGGTTCACTGCGCGCGGGCGGGGACGGCTGGTGCCGGCTTCAAATTCAGGAGGTTGCCGCACAGGATCAACGCCGCGCCGAGCACGGTCCAGCCATCGAGTCGCTCGGAATAGAGCAGCCAGCCGGCCGTCGCAGTCAGTGGAACCCGCAGGAAGTCCATGGGAACCACGATCGTCGCATCGGCGTACCGGAGCGCGCTGGCGAGGCAGTAGTGCGAGAAAGTGCCGCAGACGCCAATGACGAACAGCCACCCCCATAAACGAGGCGACGGCCAGATCCACACAGCGAGCGTCGGCAGCAGGCCCACGACGGCCTGGACCACGATCATCCAGAACAGGATCGATAATGCGCTCTCGGTCCGCGTCAGCGACTTCGCCAGAATCATGGAAACGCTGAAGCCGATCGCGGCCCCGAGCGCGATCAGCTGGCCCGGATTGATCTCGCCGGTGGCGGGCCGCACGATCATGACGACGCCGACGATGCCGAGCACGATGGCGGCGATCTTCCAGACCGTCATGCGCTCGGACAGGAACGTTGCGGCCAGCACGGCGGTCCAGATCGGCATGGTGAATTCGATCGCGACGACTTGCCCGATCCCGATCAGCGTCAATGCGTAGAACCAGCCGAGCTGTGCGAAATAATGGACCCCGTTGCGCGCGAGGTGCTGGGGCAGGCGTTTGGTCGCGACTGCCTTGAAGCCGCCGGCACGGTAGATGATCGGCAGGAGCAGCGTGAACCCGATGATGGAGCGTACTTCCATGATCTGGAAAACGTTCAGCTCGCGCGTGGTCTCGCGCCCGGCAACTGCCATGACCAGCATCAGCGACAGCCAGCCCGCCATCCACAATGCAGCCATCGTTTTGGACGGTGTCGCGCTCATTGGGGGCAAATGCTGGAGGATGGAAGCCTGAAAGGACGGCCGGTATCGGCGACATCGCCCTCGTTTGCAACGGTCAATCTGTGGATGCAGCGATGCGGCGTGTCGTGCTAGGCATCATCCAACAACGAGAACATCGGGAGAGCTCCGCTCATGCACATCTTGCAGCCGGCCGAATGGAAGAAACCTCGCGGCTTTTCCCATGGCGTCGTGGTCGAGGGGCCGGGGCGCTGGGTGGTTCTGGCCGGCCAGACCGGTGGCGACGAGACCGGCAATTACGCGCCCGACATGGCGGCGCAGGTTGCGACCGCGCTGAAGCGGATCATCAAGCTCCTGGGCGAGGCGGGCGCCGGTCCCGAGCACATCGTCCGCCTGACCTGGTACCTGACCAGCCGCAGCGAATATGAGGAGGCAAGCGCCGGCATCGGTGCCGCCTGGAAGGAAACGCTCGGACGCAATTTCCCGCCGTCGACGCTGCTCTACATCGGTGGCCTCGTGGACGAGCGGGCCAAGGTCGAGATCGAGGTCACGGCGTTCGTGCCGGACGCATAAAAAAATCGACCCGGCGCGGGGCGCTGGGTCGATTGTCGTGCCGCTGACGTCTTATTTCGAAAGCGAGACGTTGGCGCCGCGGAACTGGCTATCCGCGCGGATCGAGACGCTCTGCTTGTTGCCGCTCGTTTTCAGCGAGAGGTTGGCATTGAAGCCAGCGGTGGAGGCAACCAGCTCGTAATTGCCGCCGCCGCCGCGACCCTGGAGCGAACCGGAGATATTGCGGCTGGCCTCGGACCAGCTGCCGGCGATGGCGCTTCCCTCAGCCCTGACGCTGGCCGCGAGGTTGAACTTGTAGGCGTCGCTGGCACAGGTCAGCGACATCTCCATGGTCGGCCCGATCGGGGCGTATTTGGCCCGGCAGCGGATCCGCTCGGTCGAGCCGTCGTCCAGCATGACGGTGCCACCGCCGCTCCAGCTGCCCGCCAATGGGGCGAACGGGCCGGACTGGGCCTTGCCGTCAGTGCTGGCGATCCCTGCCGCAAACAAAACGGCGGCCGCGATCAGCAGCCGCCGGTTCAGGGCGCGAGCCTCAAACGCTTTATTGGCGCGATGCTTCCCACCGCCCGCTGCACGGTATGCCTGCAGATGCTCCATTCCACTTCCCCGATCCGGCGTTGCCGCTGAGTTGACCGTTAGCATATGCACCATTGATCGAAACTTTCACAAGTCCCCCGCTACCGATGGTGCCGGAAACGTTAGCGCCAGGCGCAGTGATCTTGCCGTCGGCAACCGTCAGCATGGAGCTCGCGGTGGGTTCGCAGGAGCCGCTCTTGGTCACGATCGTGACCTGCCAGTTGCCGTCATAGGGGGTCTGGGCAAAGGCGGAGGCGGCGAGGGTGCCGGTGAAAACTGAAGCGGCACAGAACACCGCGATGCGAGCAAAACGCATAAATTCCGTCCTTGAATCTGTCTGATATGCTGTCGCTTATCTGGACCAAATGTGACGGAAATTTGTTGCAATGCCAAATCGAAAATTGTTCCTGTGGGAACAATGGTTTATTTGGGTTTTTGGCGGCGATTTCCGAAGCAGAATCAGTGCGGCTTCGCGTTAAGGGTAAACGTCGGGAGAGGCGCCTTCAGGACAGGCTTGGTGCGGAGGTCGCGAACTGCTCGTCCTGAGTCTTTGCGGGCAGCGCCTTGTGGACCTTGGCGTAGTCGATCACGTCGGCCAGCAATTTGAGGCCGAGAGGCGCCAGCGCGCGCTCCCAGAGCTCCCGCGCCGTCTCGCCCTTCTTGACGAAGCACCAGTCCTGGGCGGCGATGGCGCCGGCATCCATGCGGTCGGCGAGGTGGTAGATCGTGCCACCGGCGATCCGATCGCCTTCCTTGATGGTCCATTCCACGGCCGCCTTGCCGCGATGGCGCGGCAGCAGCGAGGGATGATAGCCGATGCCGCCGAGCTTGGCGGCGGCGAGCGCGTCCTTGCCGATCCGGGCGTGGCTGTGCGCCGTGATGATCAGATCGGTATCGGGGGCGATCTCGGCGGCCACCACCAGCTTCGGATTGGCCTGGACCACGACCTCGATGCCGGCCGCCGCGGCGGTCGCAGCGAGGCGATCCTCGGCATCGGCCACCACCACCCGGACGATCGAGACGCTGTGCTCCCGGAGCATGTTCAGGGTGGTCACGCCGAAATGGCGGGAGCCGACGAGGGTAATGCGCATGGGTGTCAGATCCGGTCTCGCAACTGCGTCATCCCCCCGATAACACGTCCCGACGGCCTGTCACCACCCGCGCAGCGTTTGCGCGGGTTATCAACAATGCGCGGAGGCGCCGGCTGCGATGAACGTCCTGATTGCGCTGCCGGCCGTTCCGGTGCTTCCATGGCGGGCATTGCACCGGCTCGGGAGCGAGCGCATGAGATGCGCCTGGTTTTTCCTTCTCGCGGCACTGCTTGCGGAGGTTCCAGCCCATGCGGGCGGACCGTACCCGGCCGTGCCGCCCGAAACCGGGATCGCGCCGTTCGTGGGGCCGACCTGGGATACCTATCGTTGCGCCCGAGGGCCGGTGACCAATTTCTATCACCGCGCTTATTACGGCGAGGAGCCGCCGGCGCTCTATCGCGGCTATGCTTACAGGCCGCATTACCGTTACAGCGCCTATCGCAGATCGCCGCGCACTTACTTCTGCGTCACCGACTAGCGCTGCCGCGCCGCCACGGTCGGACGGCAAGCGGACGAAAAGCCGGTTCCTGTGTTTCATTTTAAACAGAGATAACCTTGGCCGGCTGATAAGGGTGAGCCACCGGGGCTGGCGACATTTCAACCCGCATCCGTTTTTGAACCCGGCTTTGGCCGCTGGCGCATCGTCAGCGGCCTTTTCATGCCGCGCACCACGAAATCATCGAATGGTAACGCGATCTCAACCAGCCTGGCGTATCGACGAATCCGTCGCGGATTTGTATTGCGTACCGCGACACCGAAATGTCCCGCCGGCGTGGGTGCGCCGCGCGGGCCTTTTCGCCGGGACAGATTTCATGCCGAGCGCCATTGAGCAGATCGTCGACAGCTATGTGCGGCTGAAGAACCGCCGCGGGCTCGACGAGCTGATGATGCACAGGCAGCGGCTCGCGGTCGATCTGAAGAGCAAGTCCGGCTATGATTTCAGCCTGCCGATCGGCCAGATCGACGAGGAGATCGCGATCATCGAGGCAGGCCTCAGCCGGCTCAAGGCGGAGAATTCAACGGTGATCTAGCGCGGGCTGCGAGGCCGGCTCTTGCGTGGATTGGGGGACGGCGCATCGTCGCAGTTCGAGACCGGTTCATGCATGGTTCAGGCCGGCCATGGCTCAATCCTCAGGTTGTTCCGTGGGACACGAATCCTGCTAGGCTTGTCCCCGTGATTTGGAGGAGACGTCATGATCGAGCTTGCGCTGGCTGGCCTGCTTGCCTTTGCAACCGTGCCTGCGGCATCGCCGGAGCCGAGGGTGGAGCAAGTTCAGTTCAGGGGTGGCCCGGGCGGACAATGTCCGCACGGCTATGATTACAACCACTCGAACGGCCGCTGCTATCCCAACGACTATCATGCGCCGGGCATGTATACGCGGGATCCCGGGCCGGGCGAATACGGACGGCGCGGTGGCCTGTGCCCGCACGGCTACGACTACAACTATTCGCAGGGGCGGTGCTATCCGAACGGCGCTCGCGCTCCCGGCATGTACGGCCGCTAATCGATCACCGTGCTGAGGCGGGCGCGCTCAGTCGCGCCGGCCGCCGTCGATCACCGTGAACAGCGGCCGCGCCGGGGTCGGCTCGACCAGCAATTCGTCCACCAGCGCGGTGGCTGCATCGACATATTTGCGCGTCGGCTTGTCCAGCGGGCGCTTGGCCTCGTCGTCGAGCGCGATCTTTGCGGCTTCGACCAGCTTGCGCATGCGCGCCGCATGGTCATCGCCCGCCGTCAGCGTGGCGCGCGCCAGCGAGCGCAGCACGAACAGCTCGCCCTCGAGGCGGAGCAGGCGGTCGTTGAGCCTGGTAAGGACGGCGTTGAGTCGGCCATGTCTGCTGTTCGGCGCGAAGGATCCGTCCTGATCTAGCGGCGATCGGTGAACGGAGTCCAAACGGCGCCGGTGCAATTGGGCCGATCCTCCGGTCCGTCTCGGATGAACCGCGTGGCGTCATCAGGGGGCCGCGCGTGGGGGACAAGCCTACCACTCGACGTCCGCCCAGCGCCTCCCGAACACGGGTGGCCTCGTCTTCACGGCTTGCCAGCCGAAGAAATGATGTTTGCCGGACCAGGCGTGCACCACACCGCTGCAGATGCTGCATTTGAAGCTGCCAGCGTGGGCTTCGCTGTGCTCCTCCCTGGTCGCGGTGTAGTTCATGCCGCAACCCGCACAGGTGAATTGTTCGATCGTCCAGATGGTGTTGGCCATTGCGCCGAATGCTTCTTGTTGAGTTCGATCCACGGTAGTCACGGGCGTTTGCAGCGGCGTAAACCGGCGCGGGGAAATCCGGTTAACGGGCGTTAGCCAAGCCCGGCCGAGTTGCGGGCCCGTCTCGAATGCGGAGCGGTCCGAGGTGTTCCCAATCGTGGCCACGGGCGGTTCCAGTCGTCTTGACGCCGGATGCGTTGCTGGCAATAACGGCTAGGCCTCGCAAGCGAAGTTGCGTTCATGCCGCAAGGAAAGCTGTGCCCGTGAAAAGTCTCCGTCAGCTCCTGACCGGAGAGGACGTCATCCAGCTCGTGATCCGGCTCGGCCTGCTCGCCCTGTTGATCATCTGGACCTTCCTGATCATCCGCCCGTTCGTGCCGATCCTGGCCTGGAGCGGCGTGCTCGCCGTTGCGTTCTATCCAGCCTTCAGCTGGGTCGCCAAAGTCCTCGGCGGCCGGCCCAAGACCGCAGCGGCGATCCTGACCTTGATCACGCTCGGCATCGTCATTGGCCCGGCGACCTGGCTGGGCATCAGCGCGGTGGACGGCGTGCGCGAGCTGGCGCAGCAACTCGGCACCGGCGATCTGGCGCTCCAGGCGGCGCCTGAGCAGCTGAAATCGTGGCCGCTCGTCGGACCCTGGCTCTACGATCTCTGGGACCAGGCCTACACCAACATCCGTACGGTGGTGCGCGAGGTGGCGCCATATCTCCAGCCGCTGGCGGGCCCGCTGCTCTCGCTCGCGGGCGATGCCGGCGTCGGCACGCTCCAGTTTCTGGTCTCGGTGTTCGTGGCCGGCTTTTTGTTTCCGCATGGGCCGCGGCTGGTTGCGGCCGGCCGCGGCTTCCTGTTTCGCATCGTGCCCGAGCAGAGCGAGCATTTCCTGTCGCTTGCGGGCGCGACCATCCGCGCCGTGGCCCAGGGCGTGATCGGCGTCGCGATCGTGCAGGCACTGCTCGCCGGCATCGGCTTCAAGCTCGCGGCGGTGCCGAGCGCCGGCCTTCTCGCCTTCATCGTGCTGCTGCTTTCGATCGTGCAGATCGGCGCCTTCCTCGTGCTGCTGCCGGTGATCATCTGGATCTGGACCGCCAAGGACGTCACCACGGCGCTGCTGCTCACCGTGTTTCTCGTCCTGGTCGGCTTCATCGACACCATGTTGAAGCCGCTCGTGATGGGGCGGGGCCTGACCACGCCGACCATCGTGATCTTCGTCGGCGTGATCGGCGGCACGCTCGCTCACGGCATCGTCGGCCTGTTCATCGGACCGATCATCCTGTCGGTGGCCTGGGAGATGATGATGGCCTGGATCAGGACCGAGGATCGGGCAGGGGCGGGCGAGGGCTGATCTCGCCTCGAACGGCGCGATCTGCCCGCGATGTCTAGGCCAGGTCCCGGTGGCGCGCGGTCTGTGATCAAAGTCTGTCGCAAACTTGTCTGTTCCACTAGACAAGTTACGATTGAGCCGATTCTGTTTCAATGACGGCAGCGATGGCGAAATCTTCCAAGCTGGTTGCCGCAAGGCGCGGCAAAGTATTGTTGGTCAGACGCCGGTCGGACGGCCTGTGGATGTTCCCTGGCGGCCGCAAGCGTGCGCGCGAGTCCGACAAGGATTGCCTGCGGCGGGAGATCAGGGAGGAGCTGCCCAAGCTGAGGCTCGGCAGGATCAGCCTCTGGAAGGAAGTGAAGGCGAGGAACAAGCGCTCCGGCCGCAAGATGAGCGACGCGATCTTCATTGCCAAGACGGCCAAGGGCAGGCTGGCGATCGGCGACAAGAAGGAGATCGACCGCGCCGCCTGGCAGAAACCACGCGGCATCCGTCTGACGGCGACCTCACGCTACATCCGCGACCGGCTGTTTCCGAGGAAGCAGAAGCGGAGATGAGCTAGTCTTCGCGTCCCGCCGATCGCGTCCGTCCAGCGAACGATCTCGATCGCGCCGCGCGCGCCTCCGGAGCAGTCAGTCTTGCCGCATCCGCCTCACGCATCTCCTTGCGGACCTTGCGCGCATTGCGCATCGCGCGCTTGATGAAGGGATGTTGGGAGTCCTCGGCGAAGAACAGCACCACTTCGCAACTCGGACATTGCCTGGAATAGCCGTCTTGCAACCGTCCGGCGCGATCGCGAAACACGTTCTTGCACCGCGTGCACTGGATCTGGACCGAACTCATGCGCGCACAACAATGACTTTGAAAATGGATCGTCAGCTGATCGCAAATGTCTGAAGAAAGCTTGAATGCCTCGCGGCCGGAACGTGCGCGGCAAGCGCCATCGGCCAGCCGCGGCTGGCGGCGGACGATAACGGTTGGAAACAGGCTGTCGGCCGTTATTGCTTGGCCGCCAGCGTGTCCAGGCACTGGTTCAGAAAGGCGGTGCGGTCCCTGGGCAGCACCTTTTCGAGGTCCGCCTTCAGCGCGCATTCGCGCTGGCGCAACTGCTCGGCCCGGCGCTTCTCGGCCGCCTCGCGGTATTCGGGAGCAACCTTGTTGGGATCGACCAGCGCTTGTGAGCGCACAGGAGCGCTCGCAAGCAGCGTGATGGCGGCGATGACAATGAATGATTTCAAATGAGCCTCCGTAAAAGGGGCATCGTAGCGCGCGGCGCGTGCGCACTCAAACCGAGGGGACGCGGTATCCCGCTCCGGCGCGATGGGGCTGACGATGCCGGCGGATCTCCGACCGGCACGTTTGGAACGACTGCGCGTGGCAGGCGTCGAATCCTGGCTCTCGGCTCATCCCCAAGCCCCCGGGCCGAGAGAAAACCTTCCCCACAAAGGTTGGCGACCTCGGTCCCCCGAGGTCGTTTGTTTGTTGCAAGGCGTGTGAACCAGTTCACAAACACGCGGCCAATCCGCTGCTATGAAGACGTCATTGCTTAACCGATTTATTTTGAACGAAACGCCCCAGCGTGGCTCCAAGCGCTGGGGCTTTTTCGTGGCTCCCTGCGCGCAGAACGTTTACAATCGCGCCAAGCGTCGCATCGACAGACGCAGGTCCCACGCCGCGCCAGTTCCGATCCATAGCTTGATCAAACAGCCCATGTGTCGGGATCGCGGCGCCGCGCCGAACGTTGCCACCAGGGGTGCGTTCGCGGGGCAAATCCCATATGCAGGGCGAGAAGTCGCCGAATCGAAAATGAGGGCGGCTGGCGTTCAGTTGACGACGGTTTACGACCAGAAACGGATCCAAGTGAGGCTTAGCAAAAAGGCGCGGGTGGCCAAGACGCTCCCGAAGAAGACGCCGCCGAAGAAGGCGTTGCCAAACAAGACATCGCCAAGGAAGAGCAAAGCAGCGCAGCGCGGCACGATCTCGTCTTCGTCGCCGCTCGGCGTGCTGGCTCTCCATCTGCTTGCCCAATGGAAACAGTCTGGACCCAGCGGCATCGTTTTTCTCGCCGAGAACGAGAACAGGGCGGAGCGGCTGGGCAGTGTCATTCACGCGCTCGCCCCCTCCTGCGAGGTCCTGGTGTTTCCGCGATTGAACACCTTGCCGTTCGATCAGCTGGAGCCGTCGCACGAACTCGCGGGGCGCAGGGCCTCCGTCCTGCGGCGCCTCGCAAAATCAAAGAGGCCGCTGTTTCTCGTCTCGACGGCGGAGGCCGTGATGGAGCGCCTGCCACCGCCGGCGAGCCTGTCGCGCCTGAGCCTCAGCTTGAAGGTGGGCGGCGCGTTCTCGGAGCGCGATCTCGAGCCGCGCCTCGAGGCCTTGGGATACGATCTCGAAGACGAACCGGACTATCCGGGCGGCGCGCTGTTCCACGGGCAGACCTTCGAGATATTCCCCGCAGGCGCGCTGGGGCCGTTCCGGATCGAGCATTCGGATCGCGCGATCAAGCGGATCGTGGCGTTCGATCCGAACGAGCACAGGATCATCTTCGAGACCAAGGAGCTTGTGGTCGATCCCATGTCGGAGCGGCATGGCCTTGCCGGCAAAGGCGGCAAGCGCGCGAGCCTGTTCGACTATTGCGGGCGCGCCAAATGGATTGCCGATGCGGGCGTCCCGGTGCACGCCGACGGCTGGCTCGATACGATCGAGGAGGCCGCGCCGCGCGCCGAGCGTGAGCGCGAATATCTCGCGCGGCGCGACTGGAAGCAGCTCTCCAGGGGCATGAAGGTGCTGCCGCGCGCGTCGTCCTTCCAGACGATCCCGGAGTTTTCAAAGCTGACATCCGCCAGGAAGGCGCTGCGTGGTTTCGTCGAGGAGACGCGCCGGACCGGATCGCGACTGATACTCGTCGCAGCGCAGGAGGACGATCTGCGCGTGATGGAGCGGATGAGCGGCCTCAAGGCGCAGCGCTGCGACGATTGGGACGAGGCGACACGCGGGCGGAACGGCGAGGCGGCGCTGCTGGCCGATCTCGATGCGGGCTTCGTCGTGCCGGGAAAAAAGCCTCTCGTCGTCGTGACGGCCTCCGACGTGCTCGGCAGCCGGGCGCATCATCCGCAGCCGATGGCGCGCGCCTGGAGCGCGGCCTTCGAGCATGCCGATGTGCCCGAGCAGGGCACGGTGGTCATCCATCTCCAGCGCGGCCTTGGCGTGCTCGACGGCCTGCAGACCGTGAACACCGGCGGCGGAAGCTTGCGGGAAATGATCCGCCTGAAGTTCGCCGGCGACAATGCGGTGCTTGTGCCGCCGCCTGATCTCGCCTTGATGTGGCCTTACGCGGCAGAGCTCGGCAAGCTGGCGCTCGACAAGGCGGATGGCAGCACATGGTGGGCCCGCCGCACGTCGGCCGAGCGCGAAATCCAGGCCGCCGGCAAGGCGCTGGCCAAGCACATCAGTCAGCGCCGCCGTCGTCGCGGTGAAAAGCTGGTTCCGCCGGGATCGGCCTACGAGAAGTTCGTGGCGCGTTTTCCTTATTTCACCACGAGCGACCAGGCCAAGGCGATCGCCGACGTGCTCGACGATCTCGCCTCCGGTCATCCCATGGACCGGGTGATCTGCGGCGACGTCGGCTTCGGCAAGACCGAGGTGGCGCTGCGCGCGGCGGCCGCCGTGGTGCTGTCGGGCAAGCAGGTGGCGATCGCGGTGCCGACGACGGTGCTGGCACGCCAGCATGTCGCAACGTTCCAGAAGCGCTTTGCGCCGTTCGGCATCGAGGTCGGCAATTTGTCGCGGGCGACCTCGGGCGCGGAGCTGCGCGAGACCAGGGAGGGACTGCGCAGCGGCCGGATCAAGGTCGTGATCGGAACGCAGGCACTCACGGGCAAGGACGTCAAGTTTGACGATCTCGGTCTCGTCATCATCGACGAGGAGCAGCATTTTGGCGCGGCCGAGAAGGCCAAGCTCGCGGGTCTCGCCAAGAACGTCCACGTGCTGATGATGAGCGCGACGCCGATCCCGCGCACGCTCGCCGCGGGCCTTGCCGGCTTCCGCGACCTCAGCGTCATCGCATCGCCCCCGGTGCACCGGCTGCCGGT
>NZ_JALBGZ010001069.1:0-1544 GCF_023006515.1 Bradyrhizobium sp. PRIMUS42 | reverse complement strand
CAGGAGCGCGAGCTGTCGCGCACCGAGCGGCTGGAACTGCAGCAGCTGCTGGCCCAGCGCGGCTTCTACAAGGGCACCCCGGACGGCCAGTTCGGCGGCCAGACAAGGGAAGCGCTGCGTAACTTCCAGGCCTCGGTCGGCGTGCCCGCCGACGGCTTTGCCTCCTCCGACGTGCTGGATCGGCTGCGCGGGCGGTAAAATCGCCCCGAAAGTAACCCTGAACAGGGATTTTGGCAGGTAGCCTTGACGGAGGCGGCTGTTCCCCGGTGTATGGGGCAAGAATCTGCAACGGAATTTGCCTGTTTGGCGCCCGATTCCGTTATTATATTAAGCCGCTTCCGATCCCCGTTGCGCTGCCCGAGATCGCATGTCGAAAAAGTCCCTGTTCAAGGCGCTGACCGAGACCGGCCCGTTGATCGCGCTGGGGACGGCGCTTGCGATTCTGGTCTCGGTCGCGGGGCCTGCCTCGGCGCAGTTCTTCAACTTCCCCGGCTTCGGCGGCCCGCCGCAGCGCTCTGCACCACCGCCACAACGGGGCGGAGGTGGAGGTGGCGGCGGCTGGTTCGGCGGCGACTTCTTTGCACCATTCCAGCAGCAACAGCCGCAGGCACCTCGCCAGGATTTTTCGCGCGCGCCGGCGCCTGCGAAACGCGACACCATCCCTGAGAAGAACGTGCTGGTGATCGGCGACGCCATGGCCGACTGGCTCGCCTACGGTTTGGAAGACGCCTACACCGAGCAGCCCGACATGGGCGTGATCCGCAAGCACAAGACCGCGTCCGGCCTGATCAAGTACCAGCCGAAGGGTGAGCCCTCGGATTGGGCGGCAGCGGCCAGGGGCATCCTCGAGACCGAGAAGCCTGACGTCATCGTCGTCATGCTCGGCCTCAACGACCGCGCCGCGATCCGCGAGCCTGTCGCCGACAAGTCGGACAAGGCCACGGATAAAGACAAGGACAAGAAGAACGACAAGGGCGCGCGCGCCAAGCAACCGGCCAAGCCCGGCGAGCCCAAACCCGGTACCGATGCCGCCGCCAAGCCCGACGACAAGCCTGCCGATGCCGACCTGCCGCAGGATGATGCCGACAACGCCGATGCGCCTGTGGCCGCGCCCGAAAAGACGGCCCGCAATCCGAACGGCCTCTACGAATTCCGCGACGATCGCTGGGTCGAGCTCTACGGCAAGAAGATCGAGGAACTGGCAGGTGTCCTCAAGGCCAAGGGCGTGCCGGTGCTCTGGGTCGGTCTTCCCGCCATCCGCGGGCAGAAGGGCACGGCGGACATGCTGTTCCTGGATTCGCTCTATCGCGAAGGCGCGGCCAAGGCCGGCATTACCTATGTCGACGTCTGGGACGGCTTTGTCGACGAGGCCGGCCGCTTCCTCCAGAAGGGGCCTGACTTCGAAGGCCAGATCCGTCAGCTCCGCAGCTCCGACGGCGTCTTTTTCACCAAACCCGGCGCGCGCAAGCTGGCGCACTATGTCGAGCGCGAGATCACGCGCCTGCTTGCGGGACGCTCGGGCCCGATCGCGCTGCCGAGCGAGC
>NZ_JALBGZ010001068.1:0-1547 GCF_023006515.1 Bradyrhizobium sp. PRIMUS42 | reverse complement strand
AGGAAGGCGAGAAGCTCCGCATCCTGATGGCGCCCGCGAGCCCCGGCGCCCGCCTCCAGCCCTACCGTGTCGTCGTCGCCAACGAGACCATGGTCGAGGCGATCGCGGCGCTGTCCGATCTCGGCAAATACGTCGCGGTCGACGTCTCCAGCATGAACACCGTCGCGGACGCTGCGGCCAACGCCAACAGCGACGACGATGACGACGATGACGGCTCCGGCGTGCGGCTGTACCAGAGCATCTACGAGACCGCGATGCGCAACAAGGTGCCGATGCCGGTCATCGAGGACATGATCAAGATCTACTCCTACGACGTCGATTTCCAGCGCAAGGTGCAGCCGGGCGATTCCTTCGACGTGTTCTACGCCGGCGAAGACGAGGGCGTGACCTCGAGCGAAAAGAACGACGTGCTGTTCGCCTCCCTGACCGTCGGCGGCGAGACCAAGAAATACTACCGCTACCAGAGCCCCGACGACGGCGTGGTCGACTACTACGACGAGACCGGCAAGAGCGCGAAGAAGTTCCTGGTCAGGAAGCCGGTCAACAACGCCATCATGCGCTCCGGCTTCGGCGGCCGCCGCCACCCGATCCTCGGCTATGTGAAGATGCACACCGGCGTCGACTGGGCCACCTCCTACGGCACGCCGATCTTCGCCTCCGGCAACGGCCTGATCGAGAAGGCCGGCCCCGAGGGCGGCTACGGCAAATACATCCGCATCAAGCATTCCAACGGCTACGAGACCGCCTACGGTCACATGTCGGCCTTCGCCAAGGGCATGGAGGCGGGCAAGAAAGTGCGTCAGGGCCAGGTGATCGGCTTCGTCGGCTCGACGGGCCAGTCGACCGGCCCCCATGTCCACTACGAAATCCTGGTCAACGGCCGGTTCGTCGACCCGATGCGCGTGAAGCTGCCGCGCGGCCGTTCGCTCGAAGGCCCGATGCTCGCAGGCTTCGAGAAGGAGCGCGACCGGCTCGAGGGCATGATGAGCGGCCGCGGCGGCGCCATCGCCCGGATGTCGGATGCGACCGGCGGCCCGCTGCAGGTCACCAACCGGTAAGTCGCCAACCGGCAATCGGCCGACATCGGCCTGACATCTCCAAACACGATCCGAATTTCAACGTTATCGAGCAAGGCCGTTTTGCGCCGTCACTCACAACGTCAAGTTTTGTTTGCCAAAGCCGCGTGAGGGGCGAATACTTTCCAAAAAACGGGAGGTCTCGCCATGAAGAACAGGCTCGCCTGCGCAGCCTTCGCTGCGCTTTTGGCCCCAACGAGCGCATCGGCCGACGGCTGGGAGGTGACGAAGCTCGTCCCCGGCTCGGCGTTCCATGGCGTGCACGGTCTCGGAATCGACAAGGCCGGCCATCTGTTCGCCGGCAGCGTCGCCGGCGCGGCGCTCTACGAGGTGGACATATCAGGCGGTACCGCCAAGGTTGCAATCCCGGCTCCGATCGGAATGGCCGACGACATCGCATTCGCGCCTGATGGCACCATGGCCTGGACCGGTTTCCTCGCCGGCGATCTCTATTCGCGCAAGGGCGACGGC
>NZ_JALBGZ010001067.1:0-1549 GCF_023006515.1 Bradyrhizobium sp. PRIMUS42 | reverse complement strand
GGCGCCTGCACCGCGCTGGTCGGCGATGCCGCGACCGTCGCGGCCCGCATCAAGGAGTATCAGGATCTCGGCATCGATACCTTCATCATGTCGGGCTACCCGCATCTGGAGGAAGCCTATCGCTTCGCCGAACTGGTGTTCCCGCTGCTCGCGCTGGAGCAGCCGAGCAACGTGACCAGGCTGCATTTCAACGGCGGTCCTTTCGGCGAGACGGTCGGCAGCGACTTTCGTCCGCAGCACCGGGTGTCGCAGTCATGAGCCTGATCGACAGCGTTTCACTTCCGCGCAGCTTTCGTCTGCCGCGGGTCGACGGCCTGATCCAGTGGATCGTGCCGCTCGCCATCATCGCGATCTGGCAGGTCGCGAGCGTCACCGGCTTCGTGCCGACCCGCGTGCTGCCGGCGCCGAGCGACGTCCTGCTCGCAGGCTGGAAGCTGCTGCTCTCCGGCGAACTCGTCCGCAACATCTGGGTCTCGTTCTGGCGCGCCTCGATCGGTTTCCTGATCGGCGGGAGCATCGGCTTCGCCTTTGGGCTTGCCAACGGCCTGTCGCAGCTCTCGGCAAAACTCACCGACACCACGCTGCAAATGGTGCGCAACGTGCCGCACCTGGCGCTGATCCCGCTGGTCATCCTCTGGTTCGGCATCGACGAGAGCGCAAAGCTGTTTCTGGTGGCGCTCGGCGTGTTCTTCCCGATCTACCTCAACACGCTGCACGGCATCCGCACCGTCGATCCGCAGCTGATCGAGATGGGCCGCATCTACGGCATGACCGATGGCGAACTGTTCCGCCGCGTCATCTTCCCGGGCGCGCTGCCCTCGATCTTCGTCGGCATCCGCTTCGCACTCGGCATCATGTGGCTGACTTTGATCGTCGCCGAGACCATCGCGGCCTCCTCAGGCCTCGGCTACATGGCGATGCAGGCGCGCGAGTTCATGCTCATCGACGTCGTCGTGCTCTCGATCCTGATCTACGCCCTGCTCGGCAAGCTTGCCGACAGCGCCTCCCGCGTGCTGGAGCGTCTCACGCTCTCCTGGCACCCCGCCTATTGGAAACGTTGAGCAGAAATACTGGGAATCACATGCAGACAGCCGTTCGTAGCTCCCTTCCGGAAACCGACTTTGTCAGCCGCGCCAATTTCGCGCCGCACGCCCGTGTGGTGCGCGAGGAGCGGCAAGGAGAACGTCAAGCGCAGGCGATCGGGCTGCCGCTCAGCATCCGTGGCTTGCGCAAATCCTTCGGCGACAACGAGGTGCTGCGCGGCATCGACTTGCACATTCCCGCCGGCCAGTTCGTCGCCATCGTCGGCAAGAGCGGTTGCGGCAAGAGCACGCTGCTGCGCCTCATCGCCGGTCTCGACAAGATCGACGCCGGCAGCATCAGCTTCGGCCAGGATATCCAGCCCGAAGACATCCGCGTGATGTTCCAGGAGCCGCGGCTCCTGCCCTGGGCGCGGGTGCTCGCCAACGTCGAGGTGGGCCTCGGCCGCGAACGTGCCTCCGCCGATGCACATGCACGTGCCGAGAAGGCGCTGACCGAGGTCGGGCTT
>NZ_JALBGZ010001066.1:0-1549 GCF_023006515.1 Bradyrhizobium sp. PRIMUS42 | reverse complement strand
GCCTCCGCCGCCGAGCTCCTTCGGCGTGGTCAGCTTGACGTCGAGCGCGCCGTCGAGGGTTGCAGCATGGCCGTCGCGGCCGCCGGTGGCCTTGGCGCTGGTCTTGTAGAGGACGTTCACGGACATTGTCGTCTCCCTGGGTTTCGTTGGGTACGGTCTCTATCGCAGGCAATTAGATTGTGCACAATTGAAATTGCAAGGTCTCACATTTAATTGTTCGCAATTGAATGTGGCGGCGCGCGGCCCCAGAATGAGACAAACCCGAGAGATCCTCCATGCCTCGAAAATCACCTGCAGCGGACGCGCCGCTGCGGCTCGACAACCAGATCTGCTTTGCGGTCTATTCGGCCGCGCATGCGTTCAACCGCGTCTACAAGCCGCTTTTGGACCGGCTCGGCCTGACCTATCCCCAATATCTCGTCATGCTGGTGCTGTGGGAGCGCGACGACGTCGCGGTCAAGGACATCGGCGAGCGACTGTTCCTGGATTCGGGCACGCTGACGCCGCTGCTGAAGCGGCTGGAGGCCGCTCATCTCGTGAGGCGTACCCGCTCGAGCGAGGACGAGCGTCAGGTCCTGATCGCGCTGACGGCGCAGGGGCACGCGCTGAAGGAAAAAGCCCGCAGCGTGCCGCAGTCGATCCTGGTGGCCTCGGACTGCTCGGTGCCGGAACTGGTGGCGATGAAGGACGAGATCGTCGCGCTGCGCGACCGGCTGAATGCGGTGATCGGGGAGTACGGGGATTAGGACAACCGCTTCTTCGTAAACGCCCGGCCGGAGTGGGACTTCAGGTACGCCTCGAACGCGAGCGCTCTATGCTTGTCGGGGAAGGCGCAGTACCAGATCAGCTTCCAGGGCTTGAATTTGGCGGTGTGGCTCGATTTGCCGGCATTGTGCTACGGAAGCCTTCGCTTCAAGTCCTCCGTTGCACCAACGTATTCCTGCTCGGGAAATTCGATGCTGCGAAGGATGTAGACGTACCACATTGACGGCAATCGCCCGGACAGTCGCTAAGTGGGGGGCTCACCAGTCCGTCTTCGCCCTTCGGGCTTCGCCGGACACCACGCTTCACCCTTCGGGCTCCTCGTGGCCGCGCCACGCCTAGCCCGAAGGGCGAAGCGTGGTGGAGCCAGGCGGGATCGAACCGCCGACCTCTTGCATGCCATGCAAGCGCTCTCCCAGCTGAGCTATGGCCCCTTAGTCCTCGCGGGATGACCCTGGTGGTTCACCCCAACCGGCGAGCCCTGGTGACTCGCGCGGTGCACCCTTTTTCACAGATCAGGGCTGATCTCAAGTCTCTTCATCACCTCCGACATCACCAATGATGTCGGTCACGTCCTCATCGCCTTCTTCTTCGTCGGCAATGAAGGTCGAATCATCGTCATCGTCGTCATCGAGGGTCTCGTCGACCTCGATATCGTCCTCGGATTCGGGCACGACGGCCTTGACCTTGCCGGTATTCTCCTCGGCGTCGGCCTCCTCGAGCGACACCTCTTCGACCTCCGCCGGCTCCGGAGTGGCGTCCGCCGTCGCCGCGTGCCGGGCTTCGG
>NZ_JALBGZ010001065.1:0-1556 GCF_023006515.1 Bradyrhizobium sp. PRIMUS42 | reverse complement strand
GCCTCCGGGACCGCCCGGTCCGCCGCCCGTGCCGGTGACGATCGCGCCGGCTGTCGTCGCATCGCTCCTGCTCGTCGTCGCCATGGTGCGCGACTGGCGCAACGAAGGCCGCGTGCATCCGGTCTATATCTATGGCACGCTCGCGCTGCTGACGGTGAAGGTGCTGAACTGGCCGATCAGCGAGACCGCGGTCTGGCATTCGTTCGCCGGCGGGATTCTGGCGCTGGCGCAGTAGGCACCAAGAACTCCGCTGTCGTCCCGGACAAGCGCAGCTCTTGGCAACGCGAAGCGTTGTCAGGGCGGAGCGCTGATCCGGGACCCATAACCACAGGGAGATGTAATTACAGTGACTCGGAGTTACGGGTCTGCAAACTCACTCTACCTGTGATTATGGGTCCCGGGTTCGCGCCTTGCGCGCCCCGGGACGACAGCGGAGTGTGAGGCGGCGCCTACGCCCCTGCCTTGCAGGTGATCCCGCCATCCACTACCAGCTCGATCCCCGTCACATATTTCGAATCGTCCGAGGCCAGGAACAATGCGGCGTTGGCGACGTCAAAGGCATCGCCCATGTGCCCCATCGGCACTTGTGCGTCGCGGGCGCGCCACATCGCTTCGACGTCGCCCTTGGCGTAGCTGGCGGCGAGGCCTGCGGAATGTTCGACCATCGGCGTCTTCATCAGGCCGGGCAGGATCGCGTTGACGCGCACATGGTGGCGCGCGAACTCGATCGCCGTGGTGCGCGTCATCTGGTTCATCGCCGCCTTCGAGGTGCCGTAGGTGACGTAGGAGATGCCCATGTGGCGGATCGAGGCGATCGAGGAGATGTTGATGATCGAACCGCCGCCCTGCTTCACCATGATAGGGATGACGTGCTTCATGGCGAAATAGGCGCTCTTGAGGTTGACGCTGAAGACGCGGTCCCAGCTCTCCTCGGTCACCTCGACCACGCTGCCCATCTCGGCGATGCCGACATTGTTGTCGAGCACGTCGATGCGGCCATAGGCCTTGAGGCACGCCGCCACCATCGCCTCGACCTCGCTCGCCCGCGAGACGTCGGCGGTGAACGCGGTGGCCTTGCCGCCTTCACCGGTGATGATCTTTGCGGTCTCCTCGGCCGCAGTGCCGTTGCGATCGACGCAGAACACCTGCGCGCCCTCGCGCGCGAAGGTCACCGCGGTCGCCTTGCCGTTGCCCCAGCCGGGACCGATCGAGCCGGCCCCCACCACCATCGCAACCTTGCCCTTGAGCCGATCCATCGCGTTTCTCCCGTTTGTTGTTCTTGTAGCCCGGATGAGCGCAGCGATATCCGGGGACAGTGGTCCCGCATGTCGCTCCGCTCGTGCGGCTACGGATTGTCGCAAACTTTCATCGTCGTGACGTTAGCACCGATGGGATGCCCGACAATCTCCGACAGCGTCCGGCACTTTCCATCATGGCACAGCCGCCACTCCCCCGCCGCGCCGGAATTGCCGAGCACGACCTCCTGCATCGGCGCCCGCTTCGGCTGCCACTGAAACCAGCCGTCGACGAGCCGTGCCTCGGGCGGCGGCTCCATG
>NZ_JALBGZ010001064.1:0-1560 GCF_023006515.1 Bradyrhizobium sp. PRIMUS42 | reverse complement strand
TGATGGGGCGCATGGTCGCGGCGCCCAGCAGCAGCGTCTCGTCGCGGCCGCGGCGGTTGAGGATGCGGTCGGTGAAGACGTGGCCGCGTTCGAGATCGCTGGCGATCTGGACCTCGTCGACGGCGAGGAAGGAGAGGTCGAGGTCGCGCGGCATCGCCTCGACGGTCGAGACCCAATAGCGCGGGCTCTTCGGCTTGATCTTCTCTTCGCCGGTGACGAGCGCGACCGCCTCGCTGCCGACCCGCGCCGCGATCTTGTTGTAGACCTCGCGCGCCAAGAGCCGCAGCGGCAGCCCGATCATCCCCGAGGGATGCGCGAGCATCCGCTCGATGGCGAGATGGGTCTTGCCGGTGTTGGTCGGCCCGAGCACCGCAGTGACGCCCGCGCCAGCCGCTCGATCGGAAAGCGCGCGCTCGGAAGCGAAGGGGGAGGAAGAAAAGGCCATGTCTGGGGGATTAGGTAATGGCGATTTGGGCGAATGTCAGTGCTATCTGGGGCGGGCCGGCGGCTGGGCACACGGAGCGGTCACTACGCACTCCGCTGTCATGCCCCGGCTTGACCGGGGCATCCAGTACGCCGCGGCCCGTCCGCTCGACCACAACCGCCTCGGCGTACTGGATCGCCCGGTCAAGCCGGGCGACGACGCCGGATGTGTAGAGGCGTACTCCCCAAACCTCGCGCAACTGTCTCACTTTGCGACGCTTTTCCCGTTGGTCTTAAGCTTCGGAACGACTCTAGAACGAATCGCGGCCGAATCGCTGACTCCAGATTGAGTCCCGTTCCGTTCACGCAACATGTCGCGGGAGTCCCTATCGGCTGCAACTAGATGGAGTTTTGGGCTGCCGTACAAGTGACGTTTCGATGGCGGAAGGCGTTAAGTTGGGGACGGCGCGGAGTCGAATCAGAATCGGGGTGGAGTCAAATGGATTCCCGGCAGGTCGGGCCCCCTAGCTCATTTTCGCGAAAACAACCCCATGCACAGTAGGGATGTGGTTGAAAGCGCTTCACTTTTTTTCCGTCATCCTGAGGTGCGAGTGGCGCGGTGCACGGCACCGCGCCGGGAGCCTCGAAGGATGAACGGCCCCGATGCGGCGGCTGGCGCAGATATGCTGGTGGCGAGATCCGGGCCGTCGTCCTTCGAGGGCCGCCGAAGAGGCGGCCGCCTCAGGATGACGGGTTAACAGACGGGGCCTGCGGCCCTACTGCGTCTTCGCCACCCTTGGCGGCTGGGCTGTGGTGATGAAGCTGGTGGCTTCCAGCATGGCCGGTCCCAGCGGCGTCGGCACTTTCAGCCAGAACGGGACCAGGATGCGGGTGCCGGCCACGGGAGCGAACGCGATCTCGATGTTGCGCTGGGCGGCGAGGTATTTGATCACGGGGCGATCGGGGATGTAGCCGGCGACAGGGACGAAATAGAGCGAGCAGACCACGACCGGGCCGTGATAGCCCTTCTCCGCCTTCACGGTCTCCATGCGCTTGAAATCGAGCTTGAGGTCGTAGCGCATGCGGCCGTCGAACACGGGCGCCGCGCTGTGGCAGGCCTCGGGCGTCACGGGGTCG
>NZ_JALBGZ010001063.1:0-1560 GCF_023006515.1 Bradyrhizobium sp. PRIMUS42 | reverse complement strand
CGACGATGCCGCGCCACAGCACGCCGAGCGCAGGCGCGCTGACGATGCCCAGCAGCGGCACGCCCGATGTCACCAGGGCGAGGTTGACGGTGAACTCGTCGCGACCGGCGACGAACTCCTTGGTGCCGTCGAGTGGATCGATCAGGAAGAAGCTGCCCTCGAATGGCGGGGAGGCGAGGTGGGTCCGCTCTTCCGAGAGCGTCGGGACGTCGCCTGCGAGCTGGGCCAGGCCCTCCGCGATGATGTGGTCGGCGGCAAGATCCGCCTCGGTCACCGGCGAGCCGTCCTGCTTGCCGTCGACCCGCATCGCCGCGCGGTTGACCCTGAGAATCGCCTCGCCCGCCTTCACCACCAGCGCCGTCAGTGGCTCCATCAGGCCGGATGCGGCCGCGCCGTCGATGATCCGCTTCACCTGGATGCCTCAATCATCGGCAATTCGTTCCTCTCGACTGATTCGCCCGTGCTTATGACCGCCTCGGCGTGATCGCAAGCTAGCTGCCGCGGGCTGGCGAATGTTAGAACCCGCAGCATCCGTCAAGCATGCGTGATTCGCGGCGTCCAGCGCCGTGCAATTCCAGGAACCCTCCAGGACCCCTTTATATGTCTGACGCCTCGTCGCCCGCGACCGCTACTGCTCCCGATATGCTCGAACTCGCAGCGCTGCTGTGCTCTCGGGTCTGCCACGATCTCATCAGCCCTGTCGGCGCCATCGTCAACGGGCTCGAGGTGCTCGACGACGATCCCAAGCCCGAAGACCGCGAGTTCGCGCTCGACCTGATTCGCAAGAGCGCCAAGACCGCCTCCGCCCGGCTCCAGTTCTGCCGTCTTGCCTTCGGGGCGGCCGGCTCCTCCGGCGCGCAGATCGATCTCGGCGATGCCCAGACCATGGCGCGCGGCCACATCGAGGACGGCAAGTGCTCGATCACCTGGAATCTGCCGCGGATTCTGATGCCGAAGAACCGCGTCAAGCTGCTGCTCAACATGCTGGTCGTCGCCCAGCATACGATCCCGCGCGGCGGTATGCTGACGATCGACCCGATCGGCGAGGGCGAAACGATGAGCTTTCGCATCACTGCGACCGGCCATAACGCGCGCCTGCCGCAGAACATCTCCGAACTCCTGAGCGGCGAGCGCGGCCCTGCCGCGGATGCTCACGCGATCCAGCCTTATTACACGCGGCTGTTGGCAGAGGCCTGCGGTCTTACCGTCAAGCTTGCGCCAGAAGGCGAAGCCATCACCGTTACCGCTTCGTAAACGCGCGCCGCGCTCGGCCTCTTAATCGAATCTTTACGAGGCGCTTCGGCTTGTCCGGAGCGCCTTATCTCTTTGTTGGTTCCGTTCTTTTGCACATACTCAACCAATATTAAACGCTTTGCGGTGAAGCTGGCCCCATTCCGAAATGGCGCATCACACCTTGTGCGCGCCCTTCCTGTATGAAGGCCTGTTTTAATGGATGATCTGTTGCGGGAGTTTCTGACGGAGACCAGCGAGAGCCTGGACACCGTGGACAATCAGCTGGTGAAGTTCGAGCAGGAGCCGAACAACGCCAAGATCCTGGAT
>NZ_JALBGZ010001062.1:0-1561 GCF_023006515.1 Bradyrhizobium sp. PRIMUS42 | reverse complement strand
GCCCGACATGGCGCAGGCCGGCGGCCCCGACGGCGCCAAGGCGACCGAGGCGCTGAGCGCGATCGAAAAAGCGATGGCAGGCGCTTAGGGATCATGCGCCCCGTTGCGCGTGGGCGTGGGCTTCGCGATCCCAATGTGAGGGATCGCCTCTACGACTTGCTGGAGCACGATCCGCTGGCTTATTCGGCCGGATCGCGCTTCATCCAGATCATCATCGGCGTCATCGTGCTCAACGTGACCGCGATGATCCTTGCCTCGGTGCCGGAGGTCGATGCGCAGTTCGGCGCGCTGTTCGCGGCCATCACCATCCTGTCCGTGCTGGTGTTCGCGCTGGAATACGCGGCGCGGCTCTGGACGGTTGCGGGCCACACGCCGCGCCAGCGCTCGGCTCTCGCTGACCGGCTGTCCTATGCCTTCTCCGCGCTCGGTATCATCGATCTGATGGCGTTCCTGCCCGCCGCGATTGTTTTGGCGACGGGACGGCACGCGACGCTCGCCGCGCTCGGCGTGCTGCCGTTCTTCAAGCTGATACGGTACTCGCCGGCGATGCGCTCGCTGCTCGCGGCCGTGCATGCCGAGCGGCGGGCGCTGATCGGCTGCATCGTCATCCTGTTCGGTGTGGTGCTGACGTTTGCCTCGCTGCTCTACGCCGTCGAGCGTGACGTGCAGCCCAGCAAGCTCGGCACCATTCCGGACGCGATGTGGTGGGCGATCGTGACGCTCGGCACCGTCGGCTATGGCGACGTCGTGCCGGTGACGCCGCTCGGCAAGTTCATCTCGGTGTTCGCCATCGTGTCGGGCTTTGCCATGATCGCGCTGCCGGTCGCGATCATCTCCTCCGCGTTCGCGGAGGAAGTGAAGCGGCGCGACTTCGTGGTGACCTGGGGCATGCTGGCGCGGGTGCCGCTGTTCTCGCATCTGGCGGCAGCTGAAATCGCCGACATCATGCGGCTGCTCAGGGCGCGCACCATCGAACAGGGCGAGATCCTGGTGCGCCGTGGCGATGCCGCCTCGTCGATGTATTTCATCACCGCCGGCGAGGTCGAGATCGCGCTGCCGAGCCAGCATGTGCGGCTCGGCGACGGCACTTTCTTCGGCGAGATCGCGCTGCTGCACAAAACAAAACGCAGCGGCACGGTGACAGCGACGCGCAAAACGCGCCTTCTGGTGCTCGACGCCCAGGATTTTCACGCCCTGATCGAGCGCATGCCGACGCTCGCCGACCACGTCCACACCACCGCCAAGGCGCGGCTGGCCGACACCGGCGATCTTGCCGCGGCGGAGCTGGCGCAGGTGGAGAGCGAAGGTGGGGGCGAAGCGAGCTGATAGGCGCGCTTCGTCTCAGCCCTTTTTCAGGAAAACGTAATCGGCCGAGTACGGCGCGCTCTTGAACTCGCCGGCTTTCTCGCAGGCACCGTCGAGCTTGCCGCCATGTGTGTTGATGCGCTGGACGGTGGTGACGGGCGCAAGGACGCCGTTGCCGCGGCGGGCGGTGACTTCCAGCTTCAGCCAGGGAATATCGGCGGCCGCTTGGCCCGGCGCGTTGCCGACGGCCTTGCCG
>NZ_JALBGZ010001061.1:0-1561 GCF_023006515.1 Bradyrhizobium sp. PRIMUS42 | reverse complement strand
CGGTCTTTTCCGCGCGCAGCGCTTCCATGGCCGCGGAGGATTTGCCGCCGCTGAGGCCCGCGATCTCGACGCGCAGCTCCTTGACGGTGCGCTCGTTGGTCTCATTGGCCTGGCGCAGCTGGTTGTTCTCATAGTCGCGCTCGGCGAGCAGCTTGCCTTGCGTGGCGAGGCGGCCTTCGAGGTCGGCGACGCGGCCGGACAGCATCTCGGCTTCCTTCACCTGTCCGATCAGCTGGCGATCGAGCTCGGTGACGCGCTGGCTCAGATTCTCGACCCGGCCGCGGGCATCGCCGAGCTCGCGCGAGGCGGTCTCCGATTCCAGCCGCTCCTGCGCGAGCCGCGCCTGCGTCGCCGCGAACTCCTTCTCGGCATCGCCGACGCGGTTCTTCAATTCCTCGATCTGCGTGCGTACGGCGACCAGCTCGACCTGGCGGCTCTCCGCCATCATCGAGCGGTCGGACAGTTCGGAATTGATCTTGGCCAGCTCGCCCTGCTTGTCGGTCAGTGCATTCTCGGCGGCGCGCAGGGCTTCGGTCTTGGTGTTGAATTCCTCCTCGGTGGCGCGGAGCTGCTCCTTCACAGCCTTCTCGCGCGCCTCCAGCGCGAAGATCGTGGCGTTCTTCTCGCCGAGCTCGATCTTCATGCGGTTGATGGCGTCGCTCTTCTTGCCGAGCTCGGCGAGCTGGCTCGTGGTCTTGTTCTTGAGCTGCTCGACGCTCATCTCGAGCCGGCGCGCCGACATGGCGAATTCGGCGCGGAGCTGGTCCTTGTCGGCCTGGATCTCCGCCATCGACAGCGGCGTTGCGGCCTCAAGCCGGCGCGTGGTCAGGCGCACGGCGCGGTTATGCACCAGCGGCACGATCGCGAGCCCGAACAACATCGAGAGCAGGAAACCGATCGCCAGGTACATGATCGGTTCGACCATGGGCCAGAACTCCCAAGCTTAAGGAAAAATTCACCAACGACCATGCCATGGCGGGCCGGCAAAAAGCCAGCCCCGGTCTGTCGTTAACCTTGATCCGTAGCCCGGATGGGAGAAGCGGCCTAGAACGGGTTCCAGGTCGCACGCGGCGTGTATTTGAGATAGCCGATATTGGCGCCCAGCCGCAGGCCGAGCCCGGAGCGGATCGGTACCAGCACGATGTTGTTGGCGGTGAGCGCGGTCATGCCGAAGCCGCCGATGATGTAGGCCGAGCCGTCGAGGCCGGCGAAGCGCTGGTAGATCGCGTTGGTGGCGGGCAGATTGTAGACCAGCGTCATGGTGCGCGCGCCGTCGCCGCCCCAGTCGAAGCCGAGCGAGGGGCCCTGCCAATAGACCCTGAGATCCCCGGCGTTCTTGGTGTAGAGCGTGCCTTCGCCGTAGCGCAGGCCGGCGACGAAGGCGCCGGAACCTTCCTCACCCAGGATATAGCCGTTGGGCAGACCCCATTGGCTGATCGCCTTCTCGATGATCGAGGCGAGCCCGCGCGAGACGTTGCCGAAGAAGCGGTGACCGGCGCCGACGAGTTCGTCCGGCCCGTAGGTGCTGGGCGTCGGGGTCCGCTGCGGCGGCGGCAAATTG
>NZ_JALBGZ010001060.1:0-1562 GCF_023006515.1 Bradyrhizobium sp. PRIMUS42 | reverse complement strand
CAGTCCGGCAGGCCGCCCTCGACCCAGCCGGCGCCATGCAGCACGCTGGAGGCGATCATGGCGCCGAACATCCAGCTCGCCGGAAACCTGATCAGCCGCAGCAACAGCGCCATGCCCAGCGAGGCCGCGACCAGCTCAACGAGGTCGAGCGGCGAGGCGATCGTCGTCGTCAGCGACGGCGCAGCAGAGGGCGCTACGCCTGCGAGCGCGAGCACCATGGGCAGTGCCGCGGTGAGGATGATGACGCGCATGGTCTGCACCACCGCGATGCCGGGCAGGTCGGCGCCGCGCTCGACCGCCAAAATCGTGATCTGCGACAGCGCGCCGGGACTACCGGCAAGGAAGGCCGAGGTCCGGTCCCAGCCATGGACGCGCTGGAGATAATAGCTCGAGCCGAAGGTCGAGCAGAAGGTTGCGAGCGCAAGCAGGCCGATGGTGAGGGGGTAGGCGCCGACTTGTTGAAGCAGATGGCGCGAGACCACCGAGCCCAGCGAAATGCCGAGCAGCACCAGCACGGTCTGGGTCAGGAGCGGCGGCAGCGACAATTGGCGGCCGGCGATTGCGGCGATCCCGACCGCGATCATCGAGCCCGAGATCAGCCCGCCGGGAAGGCCGGCGAGCAGAAACACCAGGCCTCCGGCGGTGCCGATGACGAGCGTCTCCGCCGCGCTCAAGAGCTTGGCGCGGCTGAGCCATTCGAACGGCGGGGAGGCGGTGGCTTGCTTCACGCCACCTTATCGCAAATCAGCGAGAGGCGCACAATTGCAGGCTCGTCATGCCGCAATGCGTGCGCATCTGTCTGATGCACGTGGAGGATAGCGACGGACTTACTTCTTGTCGGCGGCAGGGGCGGCGGGCGCCGCGATGCCGGCCCTCGCTTCCTTCTTGCACTCGCGGCGGAATTTCTTGCGCTCCTTGCCCTTCAATCCCTTGGCGTCCGCCTGCTTGGAGCATTCGAGCGATTCCGCCGAGCGCTCCTTCGGCGCCTTCCTGTCGGCAATGGCGGCTGCATCGGGCTTGGTTGCCGGCGCGGCGGTCTGCGCGAAGGCAGTGCCGCTGACGAGCAGGGAGGCGAGAGCGACGGCGGCGAGGCGGGACGTGAAGGTCATGTGTTGCACTCTGCTTGCGAGAATCGCGAAGGGCTGGGACCGTCGGCCTGCGTTGCTGAACGCGACATGAATGATGACAACGACGGGATCACTATATTTTGCCGGCGCAACGCATCGCATCCTTGTCGCGGGGGACCGGCACGCTAGGATAGCAATCTTCGTTTCACTTCCGTCGAGGAAGATCAGGAGGAGGACCAAGGATGACCATTCAATCGAAATTGTTGTGCGTGATTGCAGCGTCGGGCGTCGTCGCATTCATGGCGAGCGCGCCGGCGCAGGCGCTGACCTCGCAGGAATGCAGCGCGAAATATCAGGCGGCCAAGAAGGACGGCTCGCTCGGTACCATGAAGTGGAATGACTTCCGCAAAGCTCAGTGCGGTGCCGACGCAACGCCTGCGGCTGCGCCTACCGCAGCGGCTCCGGCTGCGCCCGCAGCTCCCGCCGAGCCGAAGC
>NZ_JALBGZ010000105.1:0-12362 GCF_023006515.1 Bradyrhizobium sp. PRIMUS42 | reverse complement strand
CGCCGTCGACGGTGCCGGACGCGATCCGCCGGCTCCCGGGCTGAATGAGAAGTCTTCGGCCAATGAAGAGGATATCCACGGCACCTGCTCGCCGCGCGAGGCGCGGGTGACGCCCATCTTGGTCCGGTTCAGCGTCTCCTCGGCCATCAGGTCGGGGACGCGGATTTCCTTGAGGAGCTCCTGGACGAACAGGCTGTGATCGCCGCCGGCGTCCGAGACCACCGAGGCCAGCGCCGCCGAATACATCACCAGCGTGCCGTTCGGCGCGATGACCGGGGTCAGGCCGGCCGAGAAGCTGCGGAACCGGCGCTCGAACGGGTTCCGCCTGGAGGCGTCGATCAGCGCGATCTTCACGCCGGCGCCGCGGGTATTGAGCTCGCCGAGGACGGTCTCGAGGCTGAAACCGTCGCGGCGCACGTCGGATTCCGTCCAGATCTGCGCATCGATCGGCAGCAAGTAGCTCTGGCGCGCCGACTGGATGCCGAAGCCGCTGAAAAACACCAGCGCCACCGATCCCGGCTTGATCTTGCCGTAGAGCTTGTCGAAGGCGCGGCGCATGCCGTCGCCGGTCAGATTCTCGCCGATCTCGACCGCAAAGCCGTCGCGCTTGAGCTCGTCGGCGACGTTGCGCGCATCGTTGATCGGTTCCTTCAGCGGGGCATCCGCGTCCGGATATTTGGCATTGCCGATGACCAACGCAAAACGGTCTCCGGCCGCAAGCGATGGAGCAGTCGGGACGAGCGAGATGAGCAAGGGCAGAAGGAAAAAGAAGCGAATTTTCATAATCAGCGCGGTCCAGCCAAAAAGGCGCCGTTCCTAGCTTGCGCCGCGGCGACCTTAACTTACGCTTCCTGCATTATCAAACTGGGGACGGGGGGCGTCAACCACTTGGAGATTCGGCGTTATCGCGACGATTGACCGCAACGTCCGGGGCGCCGCAAGGGGAATAAACAGTCTCATGTTTCTGCTCCGACGTGATCCGGCTCGATCTGGCCGGCGGCACGTTAGGACCTCCATGGCGTCGAAAATGTGATTGGTCTCACATTGAAAGGTCTGCCCCGTCGCGCCGCGAGGCGTTTGACCTTTGCAGCGGACAATGGCTTGCTGCGCAGGATCGTCCCGGAAGGTCCACTCAGAAAAGCAAAGCAAAAAGCAAGAATCATGGGAAACGCCTACGAAATCTACGCCCTGCGCTATGCGACGATGTCGCCGCGTACCCCCAGCATGAACTTCCTTCAGCCCGATCCGCATGACAGCGCGGCGCAGGACCTCGACTATTTCGTCTGGCTGATCCGCGGGGGCGGCCGCGACATTCTGGTCGACACCGGCTTCAATGCCGAGGAGGCGAGCGCGCGGGCGCGCAAGCTGACGCTCAATCCGGTCGATGCGCTGGAGCGCTTTGGCGTTGCGGCGTCAAACGTTCGCGACGTCATCGTGACGCATCTGCATTACGACCACGCCGGTAATCTCGATCGCTTCCCGAATGCGCGCTTCCATCTGCAGGAGCGCGAGATGGCTTACGCGACCGGCCGCTGCATGTGCAACGGCCTGCTGCGCCATCCGTTCTCGGTCGAGCACGTCACGCAGATGGTGCGCCACGTCTATGGCGAGCGCGTCAATTTCTATTCCGGTGACGGCGAGGTCGCGCCCGGAGTCACCGTGCACCGCGTCGGCGGCCATTCGGACGGCTTGCAGGTGGTCAAGGTCGAGACCGCGCGCGGCCCGGTGGTGCTGGCGTCCGATGCCGCGCATTACTACGCCAACCTGCAGCGGCGCAGCCCGTTCCCGATCGTCTACAATGTCGGCGACATGGCGGTGGGTTGGGAGACGATCGAGCGCCTCGCCGGCCACCCTGATAGATTCATCCCCGGCCACGATCCGATCGTGACGGAAATCTATCCGCGCGCCAGCGACAAGGTCGAGGCCTGGGCGCTGCACCTGCCGCCGTCGCGGTCATTTGCGAAATAGCGTGAGTGCCAGACCCTCATCCTGAGGGGCGCGCTCTTGCGCGCCGTCTCGAAGGATGAAGGCCGAGATGCAGCAGCGGAACCTTCATGGTTCTCGCGGTTATGCGAAGCGTCCTCCGCTGGACGGCGCTTGCGCGTCTCCTCACCATGAGGGGGCGACTGGTCATCAGGAATGCAAGGGCGTGTACTTCGTAAATCCGGGATGGTTGCTTTCGAGGGTAAAGCGGGCACCCGGCCCCGAACCCGGAATGTCGCCCTGTGACCCTTAGCGGTCATCATCACCCGCGTACTCTAGAAGCCGTTCACCGACCCCGGCTCAGAGGGATCGAATGCGATCATCTCGGGACCGCCTTTTCGGAAGGGCCTCACTCTGAGCGGTCTACGGCTTAACCGGAAGCACTAGTTCCATCAGGTCTTTTGCCACGCTAACCCTTCCGGAATAGTTCTCCCTGACGGCGGCAATCCATTGATCGTCGGTGACATCGATATCACCAGGCACTAGATGACTGAGCACCAGTAATTTCACGCCAGCCGCACTGGCAATCTTGCCGACATCCTGCGCCGTCGTATGGCTCGCCATCAAATGCTTGCCCAGCGTGGCCCCATTCTTAACGCGTGCGACGAGTTTCTCCACGAATGGGGCGAAAAGCGCCTCGTGGACCAGCACATCGGCGCCCTTGGCAAATTCCGCCAACTTCGGATTGTATTCGGTGTCGCTTGAGAACACGATCACGCCGTCGGGAGTCGTGAACTTGTAGGCGAAATTGTCGGTGATCGGAGGATGCGGAGTGCGAAAAGCGGTAATCGTAAACTCATCGGTTTTCAGGAACTCGCCGTCGGCGACGATATCCTTCGCGATCAAGAGCGGACGGGGATTCGGGCGTCCTTCGTCCGCAATGCGGGTGTCAACGTCGAACTTGTTCAGCTCCCAATAAGTCTTTGTCATCTCCTCGAGCCCGTTCGGGCCGAACGAATGAATCGGCGTCGAGAGGCCAGAGACCCAGGCGTTGTAGACTAGATTGCCATATTCGAGGTTGTGATCCGAATGATGATGGCTAATCAGGATATATTTCACCGAGGTCAACGGTACTTTCGCTTCCGCCAATTGACGGCTGACGCCCATGCCGCAATCGAGCACGATACGCGTGCCGTTGATTTCTATTAAATTGGCTGGATTGGAGCGGCCGATCTCGACGCGGGGACCCCCTTTGGTGCCGAGAAACACGATCCTAGTCCGTGCCTTCGCTTCCGATTGAGCTTGTGCCAACGGCACCCTTAACAGTGACGCGCCACTTACAAACGTCGCAAACCTCAGGAAAGTGCGGCGATGCAGCATTGAAACCTCGCGCTGTCTGCAAAGACCATAGGGCTTCAGCTCACTTAATCAGCCAGTGGAGAGCCAATCAAGCTCACCCAATAATCTTACAGCTCTAAGGGTGCGCCTTGTGGCCCTTGGCGGACATTCGCTGATGCATCGTCGATGTCCGCTTTTGGGCAATGCGGACCTCGCCATCCGGCACATATGTACAGAATCTATGGTTCCGCGCCCTAATACGCCTGCTTGGCGTCGGCCTCTTCGCTGGTCTGGATCAAATCGAGGCTCCGCTCGATCTTGCCGAGCAGCGCCGAGAGCTGCTTGCGTTCCTGTGCCGAGAGGCAGGCGAGGATCTCGTCCTCCCGCCGCAGCAATTGCGGGAACAGCTCTTCGTAGAGCGCGCGGCCTTTCTTCGTCAGTTGCAGGCGGAATTCGCGGCGGTCGGCTTCGTTCTCGACCCGCTCGATCAGCGCCTCGTGCAACAGCATGGTGACGGCGCGGCTGATGGTCGATTTGTGCGTGCGGGTGCATTGCGAGATGTACTGCGCGCTACAGGCATCGTTGCGGAAGCCGAGCGTGGCGATCACGCGCCAGGCCGGAATGTCGAGACCGTGCCGTTCCTGATATTCGACCGAGAGCGCGGAACTGACCTCGGCCGCGAGCCGGTTGAGGCGGAACGGGACGAACTTGAACAGATCGAGTCGTGCCTTTGGCCGCGCAGAAGCCTCATCGGCTTCGCGTGCCTTCAATGCGATGTTGCTGGTTCTCGCCAAGGAGCGCGCTCCGAATTCCAGTTGACGGCCGGCCGGCTCCGGTCCAAAATAGTTGCACGTGAGACTATCTAGCAGATCGGTCCACTCCTGACCAGAGCCGAGGTTAGTGTATGGCGCAGGCCAAGACGCATCAGGCCAAAGCCCAGTTCGGCTATCGCCGCCATCCCGATCAGGACCGCGCTGGCCAAAGCCCGGCCGAGCATCCGGTCGTGGTTGTCGGCGCCGGTCCGGTCGGGCTGTCGCTCGCGATCGATCTCGCCCAGCGCGGTCAGCGCGTCGTCCTTCTGGATGATGCCGACCGCATCGGCGAGGGCTCCCGCGCGATCTGCTTCTCGAAGAGGTCGCTGGAATATTGGGACCGACTCGGCGTCGGTGAGCGCATGGTCGCCAAGGGCGTGGTGTGGAGCGTCGGCCGAATCTTCCACGGGGACTCCCAGCTCTACCAGTTCAACCTCCTGCCCGAGGACGGCCACAAGCGGCCGGCCTTCATCAATCTGCAGCAATACTACGCCGAGGCCTACCTGGTCGACCGCATCCAGGATCTGCCCGAGATCGACCTGCGCTGGCGCAACAAGGTGACGGCGCTGGAGCAGCGCAACGATTCCGTAGCATTGACGATCGAAACGCCGGAGGGCGCCTATCGTCTGCATGCGCAATATGTGATCGCCTGCGACGGTGCGCGATCTTCGCTGCGGCAGATGGTCGGCGCGGAGTTTGCCGGCCAGGTGTTTGAGGACCAGTTCCTGATCGCCGACGTCAAGATGACGGCGGAATTCCCGACCGAGCGCTGGTTCTGGTTCGATCCGCCATTCCATGCGGGACGCTCGGCGCTTCTGCACCGGCAGCCCGACGACGTCTGGCGCATCGATCTCCAGCTCAATCGTTACGCCGACCCCGTCGTCGAGAAGAAGCCGGAGAACGTGCGGCCGCGGATCGCCCGCATGCTCGGGCACGACAAGTTCGAGTTCGAGTGGATCTCGCTGTACAAATTCCAGTGTCGGCGGATGGACCGCTTCATCCATGGCCGCGTGATTTTTGCGGGCGACTCCGCGCATCAGGTCTCGCCGTTCGGTGCGCGGGGCGCCAATTCCGGGCTCGAGGACGCCGAAAATCTGTCCTGGAAGCTCGACCGCGTGCTGCGGGGTGCCTCGCCCGTGAGCCTGCTCGAGAGCTATCACGCCGAGCGCAGCCTGGCCGCCGACGAGAACATCCGCGAATCCACGCGCTCGACCGATTTCATGGCACCGAACTCGCATCAGGAAGCGCGGCTGCGCAAGGCGGTGCTGTCGCTCGCCAAGGAGACCGAGTTCGGCAAGCGCATGGTCAATGGCGGCCGCCTGTCGGTGCCGTGCAGCTACGATTCGCCGCTGTCGTCACCGGATGCAGATGCCTGGCGCGGCGGACCGGCTCCCGGCTGCTCCATGCTCGATGCCCCCGTTGCGATGGGTTCGGGCGAGCAGGGCTATTTGACGGATGCATTCCGGACGGGTGGAACAGACTTTACGCTGCTGTCGTTCAGCAATGGCGCGGCGGTCGCTGCGCCCGATGGGGTGAAGGACATCCGCATCGACGGCGCGGGCGGACTTGCCGATCCCGCGGGCCTCGTTGCAAGGCGCTATGACGCCGAGCCGGGCGCCGCTTATCTGCTCCGGCCCGACGGTTATGTCGCGGCGCGCTTTCGCCATCCGACGCGGGCGGTGATCGCGGCGGCCCTGTCGCGGGCGCAAGGCCTGACACAAGGCCTGAATTGAGGTTTTTCATGCCACTCTCCACCAGCTCCAACTTCGCGCGACCTGACGATGCCTTCCGTGCCATCGCCGAGGCGCACCGTGGTCTCACCGAGGAGCAGAGCGCCGATTTGGACGCGGCGCTGGTGCTGATCCTCGCCAACCATATCGGCGACATCGATGTGCTGCGCGAGGCGATCACCCTCGCCAAGCGGCGCATGATCGACGGCCAGCAGCAGCAACAGCAACAACAATGACCCCGTGAATTGAAGGACGAATTGATGGCGAAGAACTTCGCATCCACCGGCGACCTCTCCGAGAAGACAATCACCTTCTCCGAGATCGGTACCGATCTCTATGCCTTTACCGCCGAGGGCGATCCGAACACCGCAATCATCGTCGGCGACGACGGCTGTCTCGTGTTCGATGCGCAGGCAACGCCGGCGATGGCGAACAAGGTGATCGAGCGCGTTAAAGCCGTCACCGACAAGCCGATCAAATATGTCGTGCTGTCGCACTATCACGCCGTGCGCGTGCTGGGGGCCTCCGCCTACAAGGCGCAGGACATCGTCGCCTCGCAGGAGACCTATCGTCTCATCGAAGAGCGCGGCAAGCAGGATTGGGATTCCGAATATGGCCGCTTCCCGCGGCTGTTCCAGGACGCGCAGAGCATTCCCGGCCTGACCTGGCCGACGCTGACCTTCGAAGGCGAGATGTCGATCTATCTCGGCAAGCGCGAGGTGCGGCTGATGCAGCTCGGGGCCGGCCACACCTCTGGCGACATCGTCGCCTGGGTGCCCGATGCCGAGGTGATGTTCTCCGGCGATCTCATCGAATATCACTCGGCCTGCTATTGCGGCGATGCTCACTTGCGCGAATGGCCGCTGACGCTGAACGAGATCCGCAACTTCAATCCGAAGGCGATCGCGCCGGGCCGCGGCGATGCGCTGAAGGGTACAGCCACGGTGCGCGAAGCCATCGCGATGACGCGCGACTTCGTCACCTCGCTCTATGGTGCGGCCGAAATCTCGGTTGCGAAGGGGCGTACGCTGAAGGAGACGATGGCGGCAACGCGCGAGGTGATGGATCCGAAATTCCACAGCTTTGCAATTTACGAGCACTGCCTGCCGTTCAACGTGTCGCGCGCCTTCGACGAAGCGTCGGGGATCGACGACCCCGTGATCTGGACCGACAAGCGTGACCAGGAGATGTGGGCGGCCTTGCAAGGAGGAGGATAGTCATGAACATCAACACCTCGCCTGATCAGATCATCCGAAGCTCGGCTCAGGTGACGCCGGGCTATATGTCGGGCTTCGGCAACAGCTTTGAGACCGAGGCGCTGCCGGGCGCGCTGCCGATCGGGCGCAACTCGCCGCAGCGCTGCGCCTATGGCCTCTATGCCGAGCAGCTCTCGGGCTCGCCCTTCACCGCGCCGCGCGGCACCAATGAACGCTCCTGGCTCTATCGTATTCGCCCCTCGGTGAAGCATTCCGGGCGTTTCGAGAAGGTCGATATTGGGCTGTGGCGTTCGGCGCCGTGCCACGAATACGATCTGCCGATCGCGCAGATGCGCTGGGACCCGACGCCGCTGCCGAAGGATGATGTGACCTTCGTCCAGGGCGTGCAGACCATGACGACCGCCGGCGATGTGAACACGCAGGCCGGTATGGCCGCGCACGTCTATCTCATCACCAAGTCGATGGTGGACCAGCATTTCTACAATGCCGACGGCGAGTTGATGTTCGTGTTGCAGCAGGGCAATCTTCGCCTCGTCACCGAGTTCGGCCGCATCGACGCCGAACCGGGCGAGATCGTGGTGATCCCGCGCGGCGTCAAGTTTCGCGTCGAGATCCCGAACGGTCCGGCACGCGGCTATCTCTGCGAGAACTATGGCGGAGCGTTCACGCTGCCGGAGCGTGGGCCGATCGGCGCCAATTGCCTCGCCAATGCGCGCGACTTCCTCACCCCCGTCGCGCATTACGAGGACAAGGACACGCCGACCGAGCTCTACGTGAAATGGGGCGGCTCGCTGTTCAAGACACAGCTGCCGCATTCGCCGATCGACGTCGTCGCCTGGCATGGCAATTACGCGCCCTACAAATACGATCTGCGCGCCTTCTCGCCGGTCGGTGCGATCGGGTTCGACCATCCCGATCCCTCGATCTTCACGGTGCTGACCTCGCCGTCCGAGACGGCGGGCACCGCGAATATCGACTTCGTGATCTTCCCCGAACGCTGGATGGTCGCCGACAACACCTTCCGTCCGCCCTGGTATCACATGAACATCATGAGCGAGTTCATGGGCCTAATCTACGGCGTCTACGACGCCAAGCCGCAGGGCTTCGTCCCTGGCGGCATGAGCCTGCACAATTGCATGCTGCCGCACGGCCCCGACCGCGACGCCTTCGAGCACGCCAGCAACGGCGAGCTGAAACCGGTGAAGCTGACCGGTACCATGGCCTTCATGTTCGAGACCCGCTACCCGCAGCGCGTTACGGCGCATGCCGCAAATGCGTCCACGCTGCAGGACGATTACGCGGATTGCTGGAAGGGTCTCGAGAAGCGGTTCGATCCGAGCAAGCCGTAGCTTTTCTTCCCCTCTCCCCTTGTGGAAGAGGGTGGCTCGCCGCGAAGCGGCGAGACGGGTGAGGGGTCTCTCTCCGCGAGTAAGCCTCTCACTTTCGGATACGCGGATAGAACCCCTCATCCGGCGCTTCGCGCCACCTTCTCCCACAAGGGGAGAAGGAAGAGAGAATCGAGCCTGAAGTGACAACGCACCCCAACGATCCCAGCCTCCGCTCTTTCATCGACGTCGATCCCGCCTCCGACTTCCCGATCCAGAACCTGCCCTACGGCGTGTTCTCGACCGCGGCCAACCCGACACAGCGTGTCGGCGTCGCGATCGGCAATTACGTGCTGGATCTCCGGGAGCTCGAACAGGATTCCCGGCTCGATGTCGGCCCGCTTGGCGTCTTCTCCGGACCCTCGCTCAATCCGTTCATGGCGCTCGGACCAAAGGTCTGGAGCAAGACCCGGGCCCGCATCAGCGAGTTGCTGCGCCACGACCATCCCGAGCTGCGCGATAACGAAGAGCTGCGGAAGCAGGCGCTCGTGCCGATGCGCGATGCCAGGCTGCATCTTCCGTTCGCCGTCTCCGGCTACACTGATTTCTATTCGTCGAAGGAGCACGCCACCAATGTCGGCGTGATGTTCCGCGGCAAGGACAATGCTCTGCAGCCGAATTGGCTGCATATGCCGATCGCCTATAACGGCCGCGCGTCCACCGTCGTGGTGTCAGGCACGAGCGTGAAGCGGCCGCGCGGGCAGTTGAAGCCGCCGAATGTGGATGTGCCGAGCTTCGGGCCGTGCAAGCGGCTCGATTTCGAGCTGGAGATGGGCGTGGTGATCGGCCAACCGTCGCCGATGGGCGGCATGCTGACCGAGCAACAGGCCGAGGAGATGATCTTCGGCTTCGTGCTGCTCAACGACTGGAGCGCACGCGACATCCAGCAATGGGAGTATGTGCCGCTCGGCCCGTTCCTCGCCAAGGCGTTCGCGACATCGATCAGCCCCTGGGTGGTGACGCGCGCGGCGCTGGAGCCGTTCCGCCTGAAGGGCCCGGAGCAGGAGCCGGTGCCGCTGGATTATCTCAAGCAGGCGAAGCCGCAGAACTACGATATCGCGCTCGACGTCTCCTTGCGCGCCGCCGGCGCCAATGCGCCCGCCAGCATCAGCCGTACCAATTTCAAGTACATGTACTGGTCGTCGGTGCAGCAGCTGATGCACCACGCCTCCTCTGGCTGCGCCATGAATGTCGGCGATCTCCTGGGGAGCGGTACGATCTCAGGCCCGGAGAAGGACCAGCGCGGCAGCCTGCTCGAGATCAGCTGGAACGGCACCGAGCCGGTCGAGCTGCCGGGCGGGGTGAAACGCTCGTTCCTGGAAGACGGCGACAGCCTCGTCATGCGCGGCTGGTGCCAGGGCAACGGCTATCGCGTTGGGTTTGGTGAGGTCGAGGGGACCATTTTAGCGGCGGAGTAGCTGCGCACTCCGGTGCCGTAGGGTGGGCAAAGCGTAGCGTGCCCACCACATCGGTCACGTGGGCACGGCGCTGCGCGCCTTTGCCCACCCTACGAGACCTATCGCTTCTCCGGCGGCACATCGCGTATCCGCGCGCAATGCGCAGCTACATCCTCCACGCTGTACTTCAAATGCACCCGCTTGTCGGACGGAACCTGCCTGGTCGTGCAGACGCCCGGCCGCCATTCCTGCGTGGGACGGATCGGGCGCGGGGCAAAGCCGCCGCCGCAATTCGGGCAGACATTGGAGAGCTTCGTATCGACGCAGTCCGCACAGAACGTGCATTCATATGAGCAGATCCGCGCATCTGTCGCATCAGGCGGCAGGTCGCGGTCGCAATATTCGCAGTTCGGTCGAAGCTGGAGGGCCATGGGCAGAATCTCCGGATTGGACCGGATCATCGCAGATCGCCTGGGCTGCGCGAATGCCGCATTTCCCTCGATTTCAGCCGGCCTTGATCTCCTTGAGCGGCAGCCGCGAACTCTCTTTCAGCCTATCCAGCACGATCGAGGAGCGCACATGCGCGACGCTCTGGTGCGGCATCAGCACGTCGTTGACGAGGTTGGAGAGGCCCTTGAGATCGCGCAGCACGGCCTTCAGCACGTAATCGGCGTCGCCGGTGAGCGAATAGGCCTCCTGGATCTCGTCGATGCGGCCAACGAGCGCGCGAAACCGCTTCGAATTATCCGGCGAGTGAGTCGCAAGTCCGACCTGGATGAAGGCGATCACGCCGAAGCCGAGCGCCTCGCTGGAGAGATCGGCGTGATAGCCCGCGATCACCTTCTCCTCCTCCAACCGCATGCGCCGGCGCGAGCATTGCGAGGCCGAGAGCCCGGCGAGGTCGGCGAGTTCCTGGTTGGTGAGACGGCCGTCGTCCTGGAGGGCACCCAGGATCTTAAGGTCGAAGGCGTCAACTGAAATCATGCGTCGTTTGTCCAATTTATGCACGGATCGTGCATATCATAGCCAAATTCCGTCCCGTTTGCACGCTCATTGCAGCCCCCATGAAGGATAGTTCCTCCCAGCAACAGGGAGAACACGATGGGACCGTTTCCGCACGATGCACCGCCGGCCACTATTAGCGCCGACAATCCGATGGGCACCGACGGGTTCGAGTTCGTCGAATATGCGCATCCCAACCCGGGCGAGTTGCACGCGCTGTTCAAGTTGATGGGCTATGCGCCCGTTGCGCGCCACAAGACCAAGACAATCACGGTCTATCGCCAGGGCGACATCAACTATCTCGTCAACGAGGAGCCAGGCACACATGGCTACGACTTCGTCGCCGCGCACGGGCCTTGCGCTCCCTCAATGGCGTTCCGCGTCGTCGATGCGAAGGCGGCTTATGACCGGGCGATTTCGCTCGGTGCGGAGCCGGCGGACGTATCATCCGCACAGAAGACGCTCGACGTGCCCGCGATCAAGGGCATCGGCGGCAGCCTGCTCTATCTGGTCGATCGCTACGGCGCCAAGGGCTCGGCCTATGATGCCGAATTCGAGTGGCTTGGGGCGCGCGATCCGCGGCCGGTCGGCGCCGGCCTGTTCTATCTCGACCACCTCACCCACAACGTCCATCGCGGCCGCATGGATGTCTGGGCCGGCTTCTATGAAAAGCTGTTCAACTTCCGCCAAATCCGCTTCTTCGACATCGAGGGCCGCGCCTCCGGCCTGTTCTCGCGCGCGCTGACCAGCCCGGACGGCAAGATACGCATTCCGATCAACGAGGACGCCGGCGATTCCGGCCAGATCGAGGAATATCTGAAGACCTATCGCGGCGAGGGTATCCAGCACATCGCCTGCGGCTGCCGCGACATCTACCGCACCATCGAAGGTCTGCGTGACGCCGGCCTGCCGTTCATGCCGGCGCCGCCAAATACCTATTTCGAGAAGATCGATGCGCGCCTGCCCAAGCATGGCGAGGACCTCGCACGTCTCCAGAGGAACGGCATCCTGATCGACGGCGAAGGCGTGGTCGAGGGCGGCCAGACCAAGGTGCTGCTCCAGATCTTCTCGGCCAACGCCATCGGTCCGATCTTCTTCGAGTTCATCCAGCGCAAGGGCGACGACGGATTCGGCGAGGGCAATTTCAAGGCCCTGTTCGAATCGATCGAGGAGGATCAGATCCGCCGCGGGGTGTTGAAGGTGGATGCGGCGTAGGCCGTCAAGCACACTGCCGTAAGGTGGGCAAAGCGTAAGCGTGCCCACCACCTTTATCAAATTGCGGGGAGAACGTGGGCACGGCGCAACAGCGCCTTTGCCCACCCTTGTATTAGGGCGATCGATTATATTGAGCCGTTCCGTGAGGAATGGCCCAGCCCGGGTGGCCGCCCGAGCTGGGTCGCCGTTCGATCGGATCGGTGCCCACCGAAGCCTTGAGGGCTGTCAGACATAGCAAGATCGCGATCGGCACTTCATCGGGACCCGAATGGTTGAACGAACTTTAGGTTCGCATAACAAGGGAGGGATCGACGAAGATGGCCAAGCATACCACGATCTGTGC
>NZ_JALBGZ010001059.1:0-1563 GCF_023006515.1 Bradyrhizobium sp. PRIMUS42 | reverse complement strand
CCGATCACCTTGAGCCCGGCGGCGCAGCGCTCGCCGAGCAGCTCGACGAAATGTTTGGCGGTAGAGCCGGTGCCGAGCCCGAGCTGCATGCCGTCCCGCACCTCATCGAGCGCGCGCGCCGCGGCCTGCCGCTTCAACTGGTCCATGTTCACCTGTGCGCCCGCCTCTGAATCCGGAAGATGTGCCGCCGATCGTGGCCACTTTCGGCGGCCTATGTAGCCTCGTTTTTCTCGCGGGAACAGGCCTATAAGGTGATCTTATGGGCCCGCCCCTTGCGTGGACACGACCGGGCCGGTAGCGCTTGGACCATGACCTCCCCTCACACCATCGTCTTCGATCTCGACGGCACGCTTGTGGATACGGCGCCCGACCTGATCACCGCCCTGAACTACGTGCTCGACCGCGAAGGGCTGCCGCCCGTGCCGATGGCCTCGGCCCGCAACATGATCGGGGCCGGCGCCCGCAAGCTGATCGAACGGGGGTTGGAAGCGGAGGGCCGCACCGTCACCCCCGCCGACATGGACCGGATGACGGCGGATTTCATCGGCTATTATGCCGATCACATCGCGGTCGAATCCCGCCCCTTCGAGGGGCTCGAGGCCGCCCTCGACCATTTTGCGGCCCAGGGCCACCGCCTCGCGGTGTGCACCAACAAGCTGGAATGGCTCTCCAAGCGCCTGCTGGACCAGCTCGACCTCAGCCGCCGCTTTGCCGCGATCTGCGGCGCGGACACGTTTGGTGTCCAGAAGCCCGATCCGACCATCTTTCGCGAGACCGTGGCGCGCGCCGGCGGCGCGGTCAAAGCCAGCATCATGGTCGGCGACGCCGGAACCGATGTCGGAGTGGCCCGGCGGGCCGGGGTACCCGTGATTGGGGTCAGCTTCGGCTACACGGACGTGCCGATTGCCGAGCTGAAGCCGGACCGGCTGATCCATCACATGCGCGACCTGCCGGCCGCCGCCAGCAGCCTGATGACCGCATAGTGCCTATCAAGCCACTGGAATTGCTTCGTTATTCCGCAAGCTCGCGCATTAACCATTCATTAACTATGCCCCGGGCGCCGGTTGCCTGCCCCAAACGACGCCCCTAAGGTCCGCGCGGGGTTATGTGGCGGTTCGTCGCAGTTGAAGTGGATGGGTCATGCGTCGTGGCATCGCGGTTGCGTTAGCGGGAGCGGGTCTGTTGGGAGCGGCAAGTCTTGGCGGCTGCTCCTCGATGTCCTGGGACATGTTCAAATCAGCCCCGCCGACCGTCCAGGTCCGGCTCGAATCCAATCCCCCGGGTGCCGACGCCACGACCTCGCTCGGTCAGGGCTGCAAGACCCCCTGCTCCGTCTCGGTTCCCGCTCCTGACACCCCTTTCACGGTCGCTTTCGCGCTGCCCAAGTTCCAGCCTGCGAGCGTCCCGGTGAATGTGATCAAGAATCCCGGGGATTTCACCACACCCGCCTCGGTGACCACCGACCCGAATCCGGTGTTTGCGGAGCTGCAGCCGGCCACCCCGCCAAAACCGGTTCGCAAGCCGCACCGGCCCAGGAAGCCCAAACCGGCTGCGGCCGCGCCT
>NZ_JALBGZ010001058.1:0-1568 GCF_023006515.1 Bradyrhizobium sp. PRIMUS42 | reverse complement strand
ACCCTTGTCGAGCTCGCTGGCGCGCGCCCGCGCCCACGCCTGCGCCTCATTGTTGACGGTGAGGATGCCGTTGCCGAGCGGCAGCTTGCGCGAAACCGCAAGGTCCATCAGCGCGCGCGAGGATTCCTGCGACACGATCTCGAAGTGAATGGTGTCGCCGCGGATGACGCAGCCGAGCGCGATCACGGCGTCATAGGGCTTGCCGTTCGCCGCCGCGGCATCCACCGCGATGGCCACTGCCGCCGGAATCTCCAGCGCGCCGGGAACCGTGATGACGTCATGCGTCAGGCCGGCCGCCTTCAGCTCGGCAATGGCGCCGTCCAGCAGCGCGTCCTGGAGATCGTCATAGAACCGCGCCTCGACAATCAGCGCGCGCGCGCCGGAAATGTCGGTCTGGTCCTTCAGGGGTGCGCGCCGCGCGTCTGCCATCGTTCGATCCGTTCTACTCTACAGTGGTCGGCGCGTTATGTAGTCGCCGCAGGCGGGTAAGCCAAGTTCAAAGACTGTCATTCCGGGGCGCGAAGCGAACCCGGAATCTCGAGATTCCGGGTCTGGTCCTTCGGACCATCCCGGAATGACGGCTAGGCCGTCATTTCCGTCAGCCGCGCCGCGTAGCGGGCCATCAAATCGACCTCGATATTGACCTCGGCGCCCGCCTTCCAGCCGCCGATCGTCGTCACCGTCAGCGTGTGCGGGATGATCAGCACAGAAAAGGTCACGTCCTTGACCGTATTGACCGTCAACGAGACGCCGTCGAGCGTGATCGAGCCCTTGGTGGCGATGAACCGCGCCAGCTCCCGCGTGGTCGACAGCTCGAACCGGGCCATGTCGGGCAGGTCCTCGCGGCTGACGATGGTCGCAATGCCATCGGCATGGCCGGCGACGATGTGGCCGCCGAGCTCGTCGCCGATCTTGAGTGCACGCTCGAGGTTGAGCTTGGTGCCCAGCTTCCAGTGCTTCGCCGTCGTCAGCGCCAGCGTCTCCGCAGCCGCATCGACCTCATACCAGGTTTTGCCGCCTGCGACGCCGGAGGCGACCACGGTGAGGCACACGCCGTTGCTGGCGATCGAGGCGCCGTCGGCGATCGTGGTCTGGTCATAGCTGCAGGCGATGCGCAGCCGGTGCAGCTGGCCCTGCGCCACGGGCGTGAAGCTGACGATCTCGCCGATATCGCTGACAATGCCGGTGAACATTACGCACGCTCGTAGATGGTGAGAGTATCCTTGTCGAATGTTTCGCTAGCATGAACCTTGTAGGCCTGCGACTGCGTGATTTTCGACAGGGGCAATGCATCGAGCGCATCGACGCCGCCGGAGCCCACCGCTTCCGTCCCGCGGAACAGCCAGATCTCGTCGACGAGGTCGGCCGCGACGAACGAGGACGCAACCCTGCTGCCGCCCTCGACCATCAGGCGGGTGATGCCCTTCCCGGCCAGCGCATGCAGCACGGCGGGCAAATCGAGCTCGGAGGCATTTGCCGGCGGGACGCGGATCACTTGCGCGCCGGTCGCACCGAGACGCGTCGCAGCTGCGGCTTCCGCAAGCTCAGAACCCACCACCCAGAGCGGC
>NZ_JALBGZ010001057.1:0-1570 GCF_023006515.1 Bradyrhizobium sp. PRIMUS42 | reverse complement strand
CTCGCCGCGAGCGACGGAGCGGCCGAGCCTTGCACCATCGGCCCGCACCAGGAGGCGACCCAACCGATCGCGCTCGATGCGTATGTCGGCGGAATCGCCGGCGAGCACCCGCGATCTTCCGTCATCGATGGCGAAGCCGAACTTGGTGGGAAGCGCGAGGCCGCTGTCGGCGAGCGCCTCCTCCAGCTCGGCGGCGAGCGACTGGGTTTGGTCGCCGCCGCTCCAGAACGGCATCACCAGAATATTGCGCCGGGCTTCGATATCGCCGTCGGGATCGAGCAGTGCCAGTTGCGCAAGGCCGTCGAGCAGCGGCCGATGGCTTTGCTCGCTGACGCCCCGGATCTGGAGATTGGCGCGGCTCGTCACGTCGATCAGACCATTGCCGTGTTGCCCGGCGAGTTCGGCAAGCCCCGTGATTTGTGCTGTTTCAAGACGCCCGCCGAACGGACGCACCCGCACCACGAGCCCGTCGCCCGATTGCATCGGCCGCAGCGCGCCGGGACACCAGCCCTTGACCGCAGCCGCGCTCATGATGCCTCCCGCAGTGCTGCCGCGATCGAATTGCGGCGCGTTTGCCAGAGTGCCGCATCGTGCAAGCGCGCAAAACAGGTTTCCATCGCGGCGAGAGCGTGCGGATTTTCACGCGCCATGAAGGCGCGGACGTCGTCGTTGCCGAGCGTCGCATCGTAGTAGAGATCGAACAGATGCGGCGGCACGGCGGCGGCAAGATGCGCGAAAGCGGCCATGTGTTCCAGCGTCGCTGTGATCTCGGCCGCCCCGCGAAAACCGTGGCGCATCATGCCGGCGATCCAGGCCGGATTGGCGGCGCGCGCCCGGACGACACGCGAGATTTCCTCGGTCAGCGTGCGCGCGTGCGGCTGTTCGGGATGCGTCGTGTCGAGGTGATAGAGCGATGGTCCTGCCGCGCCGAGATGCGCTGCAGCCGCCGCAACGCCGGCTTCATGCGCGGCATAGTCGGCAGCCAGCAGCAGGTCGGTTTCCGGCAAGTCCTGGACGTGGACAAAGGCATCGGCCGAGGCGAGCCGCGCCTCGATGCCGGCGCGATCGGGCTGCATCTCGCCATCAACCGAGAACGCCCAGGACGATGCCGAAAGCCAGGCTTCGCCGGCGGCATCGCGCGTCTCCGCCGTGAACGCATCGGGGATCGCCGACAGACCAACGCCATATTGTCCGGGGCGCGGCGCAAACACGCGGGAGGCGCGGTGGCGGTACGGATTCTCGTCGCCCTCTCCCTCGCGCGTTGCGAGCGCTTCGGCTGCGGCCTCGAACAATTGCGCAAGGCCTGAGAAGACATCACGGAACAGGCCGGAGACGCGCAGCGTAACGTCGATGCGAGGCCGGCCGAGCTCGGCCGGCGCGATGATGTCGTAGCCGGTGACCCGGCCGGAGGCGTGATCCCAGCGCGGCGCGAGGCCGGCCAGATGCAGCGCCATCGCAAACTCCTCGCCCGCAGTGCGCATCGTCGCCGAGCCCCACAGGTCGACGACGAGGCCTTTCGGCCAGTCACCGTGATCCTGCAGGTGCCGGCGCAGCAGCTCTTCGGCGAGCC
>NZ_JALBGZ010001056.1:0-1571 GCF_023006515.1 Bradyrhizobium sp. PRIMUS42 | reverse complement strand
CGAGGTGCTCCTGCGCGGCATCGAGAGCGGGGCGATCAAGCGCATCTGGCCGGTCGGCGTGCTGTCGCCGTCGACCTCCGACCGCGGCCAGTTCATCCGCAACGTGCCGGTGCTGGGCGGCATCGACGACGTCGAAGACATCATCGCCGACTTCGCCAAGCGCAACAAACCGATCGCGCGCCTCGTCATGACGCCGTCGGCATTCGAGCCGGAGGCCCATCCGGAATCGATCCTGATGCGGGCGCGCAAGTTAGGGGTGATCGTCAACCGAATGCCCTCGCTCGAGAGTGGCGATACGCCGCGGCTCACCGCCGTTGCGGTCGAGGATCTCCTGCTGCGGCCGAGCGAGACGATCGATTATGCCCGCCTGGAGGCCCTGATCAACGGCAAGGCGGTGATCGTCACCGGCGGCGGCGGCTCGATCGGGTCCGAGATCTGCGAGCGCGTCGTTGCCTTTGGCGCGGCGCGGCTCCTGATCGTGGAAAACTCGGAGCCGGCGCTCTACGCCATCACGGAAGCGCTCGCCGCGCAAGGCGCGACCGCCGAGATCGAAGGGCGGATCGCCGACATTCGCGACCGCGAGCGCATCATGCGCCTGATGGCCGGGTTCAAGCCGGACATCGTGTTCCACGCCGCCGCGCTCAAGCACGTGCCGATCCTCGAACGCGACTGGAGTGAGGGCGTCAAGACCAACATTTTCGGCTCCATCAACGTTGCGGATGCCGCCGTTGCCGCTGGCGCCGAAGCCATGGTGATGATTTCGACCGACAAGGCGATCGAGCCGGTGTCGATGCTCGGCCTGACCAAGCGTTTTGCCGAGATGTACTGCCAGGCGCTGGATCACGACCTCGCAGCCGCGGCGCACGGCGCCAAGCCGCCGATGCGGCTGATCTCGGTCCGGTTCGGCAACGTGCTGGCCTCGAACGGCTCGGTGGTGCCGAAATTCAAGGCGCAGATCGAGGCCGGCGGCCCGGTGACGGTGACGCATCCCGACATGGTCCGCTACTTCATGACCATCCGCGAGGCCTGCGATCTGGTCATCACCGCGGCCACGCATGCGCTCGGAACGCAGCGGCCCGACGTCTCGGTCTACGTGCTCAACATGGGCCAGCCGGTGAAGATCGTCGATCTCGCCGAGCGCATGATCCGCCTCTCCGGATTGCAACCCGGCTACGACATCGAGATCGTGTTCACGGGCATGCGGCCGGGCGAACGTCTCCACGAGATCCTGTTCGCTTCCGAGGAGCCGACCCGCGAGATCGGTGTTGCCGGCATCATGGCCGCGCAGCCGAACGAGCCGCCGATGCAGACGCTGCGCAAATGGACCGCGGCGCTCGAGCAGGCGATCGCGCGCGACGACCGCGCGACAATCAGGACTATCCTCAAGGATGCGGTGCCCGAATTCGGGTCGACCGCGGCCTGACCATGCAGCCCTCCGGCAAGATCGTCGTCGCGAGCCAGCATTATCCGCCGGATACCAGCACGACGGCGGCGATCATGGCCGAGATCGCCTGCCGGCTCGCCGCCGGGCACGAGGTCGTCGTGCTCTCGGGCTGGCCGGGCGCATTGCC
>NZ_JALBGZ010001055.1:0-1571 GCF_023006515.1 Bradyrhizobium sp. PRIMUS42 | reverse complement strand
AATCGCTCGCGCGCACCAGCGTCGCGCTGCTGTCGCGCGAAGAGGAGCGTTATCGCCTGCTCGCGCGCAACATGAGCGACGTCGTCTCGCGGCATCAGCGCAACGGCGCGGTGCAGTTCATCTCGCCGGCGGCGGAGGCCATGCTCGGCATGCCGGTGGCGCAACTGCTCGGTCATGGCCTGTTCGACCGCGTCCATGTCGCGGATCGCCCGGCCTATCTCACGGCGCTGTCCGATGCCGCGCGTGGCGAGGTGCGCAGCGTCGAGTTCCGGCTGCGGCGTGAGTTGGATGGTTCGGAGCGCGGTCAGATCGATTTTCTCTGGGTCGAGATGCGCTGCCGCCCCCTCGACCAGGATATGGGCAAAAATCCTCATAGCGAGGTCACACGCGAGGCCGAGGTCGTCGCCGTGATGCGCGACGTCACCGGTCACAAGCTTTCCGAGCAGGCGCTGGATCAGGCGCGCAGTGCCGCTGAAGCGGCCGATGCCGCCAAGACGCGCTTCCTCGCCACCATGAGCCACGAGCTGCGGACGCCGCTCAACGCCATCATCGGCTTCTCCGAGATGATCGCGCAGGAGCAGACCTTGATGCTGGGTGCGGCCCAGCGCAAGGAATATGCCCAGCTCATCAACGATTCCGGCCAGCATCTGCTGTCGGTCGTCAACGGCATCCTGGACATGTCGAAGATGGAATCGGGCAATTTCGAGATCGCGTCCGAGCCGTTCGCGCCGCGCGCCTCGCTCATGCATTGCTGCAATCTGCTGGCGCTGAAGGCGCGGGAGAACGGCATCGACCTCATCACCGACGCGCCGCAGGACCTGCCCGTCATGACCGGCGATCCGCGCTCCTTCAAGCAGATCGTGCTCAATCTCGTCGCCAACGCCATCAAGTTCACCGAGCGCGGTGGCCAGGTTTCCGTTTCCGCTGCGGTGACCGGATCGCAGCTGACGCTGCGCGTCAGCGACACCGGCGTCGGCATCGCGCCTGATGATCTCAAGCGCATCGGCGCGCCGTTCTTCCAGGCGGGCAAGACCTACCAGCGCCGTCACGAAGGCACCGGCCTCGGATTGTCGATCGTCAAGAGCCTCGTGGCGTTGCATCTCGGCGAATTGACGGTACAAAGCAAGCTCGGGGAGGGCACCGCCGTCACCGTCAAGCTGCCGCTCGTCTACACGCCGCCGCAAATCAAGCCGGCCGAGAGCAACATCGCGACGCTAACGCCGGTGCTGCGCCAAGAGTCGCATGACCAAACTCAGGACCAACCCGCTCTGGTGAAGAAAAGTGCCTAAGAAGTCTGCCAAGGACGAAGCCGCTCCCCGCCGCCGTGGCGCCAAAGCCGCGGTGGTCGATGTCGATACCGAGCGCAATCTCGTCATGCGCGTGCTGCTGCACAGCCCCAAGGACACGCTGGCTGGCCTCGTTGCCGTCGCTGCGATCGGTGCGATCGTTGCCAATGCGCTGTTCCTCCAGACCGGCCGGCATCCCGCGCCGATGTTTGGCACGGTGATCAATCTTCCCGCGCCGTCCCCCGTGCCGCTGTCGAATCCCTTGCCGCGTCCGCGCCCCGTCGG
>NZ_JALBGZ010001054.1:0-1573 GCF_023006515.1 Bradyrhizobium sp. PRIMUS42 | reverse complement strand
CCAGCCAGCTCGCCTGCCGCGAGCCCGAAGCAAAATCCCAGCGCGCGGTGACGCGATAGCCGCCGTCGACGCTGCGCGCCTCATGCGCAATCGCGCCCCACGCGAGAATGCCCGGCGGCGTGTTGAAGATCTCCTGGGCAGTATCGTGGTCGAGCGAGGCCGCGATCATCGCGCAGACCGTGCACTGGCCGAGACACCAAGCCGTGGAGGCATCCGCCTTCGCGATCTCCTCCAGCATCTGCATGAAGCTCTCGATCGGGGCTTCCTCGCCGCCGAGGCTTTGCGGCACCAGCGCGCGATAGAGTCCGTTCTCGATCAGCGCCGAGACGACAGCGGTCGTCAGCCGCCGCGTCCGCTCGATCTCGTCGGCCTCGCGCGCGATCAACCGCGCAATGGCGCGTGCACGTTCGACAAGTTCAACTCCGGTCGTTGCGTTCATGCGCGCTTCCTCGCTCATTCTCATCCGACGGGCTGAGAGATCGAAGCGCGGCTCGCACGCCAGCTTCGTGAGACCAGGGTTGCCCCTCTACAGGGCTAAATCCAATTGCTTCCCAAAACCGGGCCGCGCCATCATTCCCCGCGTGGACAGTTACGATGGAGACTTTCCCCGCGGCCTCTTGCAGCAAGGCGTTCACGATCCGCTGAGCAACCCCGCGTCTTCGATAGTGCTGGTGCACGTGGAGCCGGCGCATCCGCCATATGGGCAGCGAGGTCGGCGTGGGCTCATTGGTCAACGCTCCGATCCCGACCAACCGGCCATCCTGGCGACAGGCGAAGATCGCGTGGAACATGGCGCGATCTACTGTGAATTCCGTGGCCAGGCGGGTCATGTGCGCATGGCCGCCGGCTTTGGCGTCGGCTTCCAGATCTGAAAAACCTGCGGGAAGAGTGTCGGCGGCGCGTTCGAGGACTATTATCGTCATGATGCAGTTCACCGAGAGGCGGGCGATCAATCAAGTTTGGCTAGAACGTCCTGGATCAGGCCGCGGCGCGGCCAAGATCGAGCGATTGCCTGCGTCTGGTCGGGAAGCTCAGCGCCACCGCGACGGCGGCGAGCCCGATCGCGAAGGAGCCGGCGTGCAGCCAGGTGTATTGCTGGAAATTGTCGAACACGAGCCCGCCGGCCCACGGACCGAGTGCCATGCCGAGGCTGGCGAAAGCCGAGACTGCGCCGAACACGGTGCCCATGATGCGCGCGCCGAAGAATTCGCGGACCAGTACCGCGTAGAGCGGCATCACCCCGCCATAGGCGAGGCCGAACACGAGCGAGAGCGCATAGAATTCGCCGAGCTGGGCCACCGCAAGATAAGCCGCGATGCACATCGCCTGCACGAACAGTCCCCCGACCAGCACCGGCTTTGCACCGATGCGATCGGCAAGCGTGCCCAGCAGTAGGCGCCCGCCGAGGCCTGAGACGCCGGCGACGCTATAGACCGTCACTGCCGTGAGCGGGGCGATGCCGCATACCATCGCATAGGACACCATGTGGAAGATCGGGCCGGAATGCGCGGCGCAGCAGGCGAAATGCGCCGCCGCGAGCGCGATGAATTGCGGCGTGCGCAGCGCCTGCGCC
>NZ_JALBGZ010001053.1:0-1582 GCF_023006515.1 Bradyrhizobium sp. PRIMUS42 | reverse complement strand
GGCACGCCGCCCGCGTTCATGCCACCGTCGATGACGAGCTCGCTGCCGGTAACGTAACGCGAGGCATCGGAGGCCAGATAGAGCACGCCGGAGGCGATCTCTGCCGCCTGGCCGGCGCGGCCGAGCGGCGTGGCGACTTTCGCCCGCTCCTCCGGATCGATCGGCGCGTTCTGCCCAGCGCCGGTCGCGCCCGTCGGGATCTTGCCCCAAATCGGCGTGTCGATGATGCCGGGATGAACCGAGTTGACGCGGATGCCGTCGCCCGCCGCCGCGCATTCCATCGCGATCGATTTGGCGAACAGCCGCACGCCGCCCTTGGTCGCCGAATAGGCCGACAGCCCAGGCGAGCCGCGCAGGCCCGCCAGCGACGACATCATGACGATCGAGCCGCCGGCATGCTTGCGCATCAGCGGCAGGCAATGCTTGACCGAGAGAAAGACGCCGTCGAGGTTGATCGCGTTCTGCTTGCGCCAATCAGAGAGTGTCATGTCGACGATCGAAGGCACGGCGATGCCGATGCCGGCGTTGGAGACCATGATGTCGAGCCGGCCGTAGCGCTTGGCCACCTCGGTGACGATCTCGATCCAACGCTCCTCGCTGGTGACGTCCTGCTCCAGGAAGATCGCCTTGCCGCCGGCCTTCGTGACGCGCTTGGCGAGCTCGGGGCCGCGCAGGCCGTCGATGTCGGTGATGACGACACTCGCGCCTTCGCGCGCAAACAGCTCGACGATGGCCTCGCCGATGCCCGAGGCGCCGCCCGTCACCAGCGCGACCCTGCCCTCAACCTGCCCTGCCATGTTCACTCCCTTTTTTGTTGTTTGAAGCAGTTGCTATCTAATCACGGATGGCCCCTGGTCCGGTAGCGCGACGTCGATGACGCGGAATTGCACGCGTTCGGTGCCCTGATAGCGATCGACCGAGAGCGAGCCCGCGACATGCAGTTGCTGGCCGCGATTGGCGAGCAGTGCGTTGCCGAGCTTCTGGCCGACCGAGCGGAACGCGATGCCGTTGACGATGGCGCCGTCGCCCGACTTGAAGCGCAGACGCAAATGCGCCTGCCCAACCTCGTCGGCAAAGACGAGCTGATGCGCCGGCAGCGCCAGCACGGCTTCCGGATTGCCGCTGCCGAACGGACCGGCACGGTTCAGCGTCGCCGCAAGCTCGGTCGTCACCGCGCGCGCGGAGACAGCGCCGTCGATATAGAGCTCGTTGACGTGGCGCGCCTCGGCGACGTCCTGCGCCAGCGCGTTCTCCAGATAAGCTCGGAATTCGGCGAGCTTCTCCTTCCGCAACGTCACGCCCGCGGCCATCGCGTGTCCACCGCCCTTGAGCAAGATGCCGTCGGCCACGGCCTGCCGCACCGCTTTGCCGAGATCGACCCCGGCAATCGAACGGCCCGAGCCGGTGCCGATGCCGCCGGGCTCGAGGGCTATGGCGAAAGCCGGCCGTGAGAATTTCTCCTTCAGGCGGGAGGCAACGAGGCCGACGACGCCGGGGTGCCAGCCTTCGGACGCCGTCACGATGACGCCGAGCTTGTCCTCCAGCCCGATCGAGGCCAGCGCCTCGGCTTCGGCCTGGGCTT